>JABDIZ010000284.1 GCA_013003465.1 Rhodothermaceae bacterium | reverse complement strand
TGATGCGCTCGTCAGCGTCCTTCACGACGACACCGAAGCGGCGCGGGTCGTCGACATGCTTGACCCAGATGACGGCGTCGGCGTCGGCGAGGCTAGGCTTCTCGTCCATGTAGAACAGCGTGTCGGCGAAGACCACGACACACTCGCCGCTGAGGTGGTCGCCCGCCTGCACGACGGCGTGGGCCGTGCCAAGGGCCGTCTCCTGCACGCCGAAGGCGGCGGTCATGCCATGGCGCTCGGCGATCTCGGTGAGGCTGTCGCGCACGCCCTGCCCAAAATCGGGGCCGAGGATGAACACGGCCTCGTCGAACCCACGCGGAAGCGTGTCGGCGAAGGTGTCCATGATGCGCTCGACCATCGAGGTGCCGCGAACATGGATGAGGGGCTTAGGGGTAACGTGCGTGTGGGGGCGGAGCCGGGTGCCACGTCCGGCCATCGGGATAATGAGCTTCATGTGGGTGCGCTGGGGATCAGAAGGGTGAGAGCGTAAGGTACCGAGTGCGGTGCCTATACCGGGCGTGCTGCTGATGGTTCGATGCGAGATATAGGGTAACGCAAAATCAACACAGCCTGCTTCGCGCTCCACAGCCTGCTTCGCGCTCCCGCGCAGGGGACGGTGGCCTCAGATGACTGTGGCCTTTTGCCTACGGTGTCGTGCATCATAGACAGCAACGCAGAACCGATGAAAACCGCAGAGAGGCCTCGTTTCAGCTAGTTGCGGCCGAACGAGACGTAGGGGGAACGGAACTTGGAAGACACAGCATGGGGTTAAAGCCGCGCACTTCCGGGGGCGACCCCGCATCCACACTCTCTGCCCACAACCCATCTACAGACACCATGCATACCCTATTTAAACGCTTCCGCTTTATCCTGCCGCTAGCCATCCTGGCTCTCGTCGGCATGACGACCGCCGGCTGTCAGAACATGAGCAAAACCGGCCAAGGTGCCGTAGTCGGTGCCGGTGCCGGTGCCGTCGTCGGCGGCATCATCGGCAAGGCAACGGGCTCGACCGCACGCGGCGCGATCATCGGTGCCGCCGTCGGCGGGACCGCCGGCGCCGTCATCGGCAGCCAGATGGAGGAGCAGGCCGAGGAACTCGACGACGAACTGGAGAACGCCACGGTCGAGACCGTGCCGGGCGAAGATGGCAACACCGCCGGGATCAAGATCACGTTCGACAACGCGATCCTGTTCGACTTCGACAGCTACACTCTGCGCTCGAACGCTCGCAACGACCTCGCCAGCCTCGCCAACAGCCTCGCTAACTACCCGAACACCGACGCCCTTGTGGTCGGCTATACGGATTCCGTTGGCTCGGACAGCTACAACCAGACCCTCTCCGAGCAGCGCGCGAACGCCGTGGCGACCTTCCTCGCGCAGTCGGGCGTTGCGCCTACCCGGATGCAGATCTCCGGCATGGGCGAGAGCAACCCCGTCGCTTCGAACGCCACCGACGAAGGCCGCCAGCAGAACCGCCGCGTCGAGATCGCGCTCTACGCCAACGAGCAGTACCGGCAGGAGCTTGAAAACGGACAGGGCGGCTGATCGCCTCGCCCGGACCTGAGTGTCCACAGGGGACCTTCGGCGAACGCTGGAGGTCCCCTTTCCATTGCACCCTCGCCTCGGTGAGCGGTACGTTCTCCGACGCTTCTTTTCCGACCACACACAACTACCGCCTTACATGGAGACCCCTTTCGCTTCCGACGTTCGGATGACGCCCGAAGAAATCAACGCATGGAACCAGATGCGACTCAAAGACACCTGGCGCATCTTCCGCATCATGGCCGAGTTCGTCGAGGGCTACGACGTGATGTCGCAGGTCGGGCCGTGCGTGAGCGTCTTTGGCTCGGCTCGGACGAAGCCGGGGACTCCGTACTACGACCTGGGCGTCAAGGTCGGGCGGGCGCTCGTCGAAAAGGGCTACGGTGTCATCACCGGTGGCGGCCCCGGCATTATGGAGGCCGCGAACAAAGGGGCACAGGATGCGGGCGGCGCGTCCGTGGGACTCAACATCGTTCTCCCCTTCGAGCAGATCGGCAACCCGTATGTAGACCCCGACAAGCTCATCAACTTCGATTTTTTCTTCGCCCGGAAAGTGATGTTCGTCAAGTACGCGATGGGCTATGTGGTCTTGCCCGGTGGCTTCGGCACGCTCGACGAACTGTTCGAGTCGCTGACGCTGATGCAGACCGGCAAGGCGGACCCCTTCCCCGTCGTGCTCATGGGCTCTGGCTTCTGGGGCGGCCTGCTGGACTGGGTGCGCGGTACACTCCTCGAAGCAGGCAATATCTCGGCGGGCGACCCAGACCGCGTCACGCTCACGGACGATCCCGAGGAAGCTGCCGAGATCATCGATGCCTTCTGCCAGCGCCACGGACACCTGCCCAACTTCTGAGCAAAGGCCTGACGGCGAAGCCTCGCCTTCATCGACGGGACCGACTGTCCACCGCCATAGCGGCCACCGTCCACTGTTGATCACACCAAAAGGCGACAGGGGCACGTTTTTGCCCTCTCTAGCCTCGGCAAGATCCTTGTGAAGCCGGATCATGCCGCCTCACTGCAACGTAGGCTTTTTCTGTGACGCCGCCAATCCCCTCAGCAACCAACCTACTCCTATGAACGCCAAGACCCTTCTTTCCTGCCTTTTTGCGCTGGCCTTCCTCGCTCCGGCGACAGTGCACGCGCAGACCACGACCGAGCCTGCCGTCGAGCCCGTGAGCGAGATGTCCGAGGCCGGGACGGTCAACGCCGACGCGCGCGCCGAGATCGAGACGATGATGACCGAGGCACGCGACGCGAACGAACTCGCCACCGCCGACGGCTACATCATGGCCGCCGAGAAGTACCTCGCCGCCGCCGAAGTCGCCAAGGCGTCGGGCGACGACCAGCTCATGGAGAGCGCGAGCGGCATGATGGAAGGCGCCGCCAAGGCGTTCGTCGATGCCGGCTCGATGTACTCTGACGCCGAAGCCCACGCGATGGCCGCCGAGCAGTTCAGCCGCGCTGCCGAGGTCGCCGAGCAACTCGAAAACAACGAGATGCAGGCGCAGATCTCAGCCCAAGCGGGCAGCGCCTTCATGAAGGCCGAGGACTTCACAATGGCGATCCCGATGCTGGACGCCGCCATCCTCCTCTCGCCGGACGAGTTGAACTACTACTACGTCCGCGGCCTCGCCCTCCGTGGCAGCGGTGACACCGAAGGCTACGAAGCCGCCTTCGCCGACCTCGCGATGCGCGCCGATTCGCTCGGCGACGAGACGATGGCTGCGCGCGTCGGCGACACCGTCGGCAAGAGCTACCTCATCGAAGCCAACACGGCGCTCAAGGCCGACCAGTACAGCGACGCCATCGCGTCGCTCGACAAGGCCGCGCCGTTCCTCGGCGAGGACCACGAGTCGATGAACAAGCTCTATGCGAGCGCCTACTACAAGATGGGCGTCAGCCAGGTCCGGGCCGAGCAGTTCTCATCGGCCCAGCGCTCGCTTTCGCAGGCCGTCACCTACGGCCAGCGCGCAGGCCTAGACTCGATCGTCAACGGCGCGCAGGCCCAACTCGACTACGTCCGCCAGGTGCAGGAGCAGGGCTAGACCCTTCTAACGATGTACTAGAAGAGGCCTGTCGCCGCAGTGGCGACAGG
>JABDIZ010000278.1 GCA_013003465.1 Rhodothermaceae bacterium | reverse complement strand
GCGCAACAATCCACCCCCTAAGTCCTCCTGTCCAGGAGGGGAACTATGTTTATTTCCCCTTCCTCAACAGTGCTCTTAGCTGTTCTGGCGGCGCAGGCGGTCGAAGCGCTCCTGCTGGTCGGTGCCGGCGGGCACGGCATAGGGGTCGGGCGGCAGGTGGACCATCCGCAGCACCGGGTAGCCGTCGCGCCGGGCGAACGGCTCCGGCGGTCCGTTGATGTCGTGCCCGATGATGAGCACGACGGTACCCTGGTCGTGGACCGTCGCACCGACAGACGAGATCTCGTCGCCGCCGGTCTTTTGCCACGTATCGGTCCATCCGTAGAGCCACTGCGCGTCGGGTTCGAGCATACGGATGCAACCGTGGCTGGCCGGGCCGCTCGTCGGTAGCGCGTACTGGTGCATGTGAATGCCGCGCGCCTCGTGCAGGTTCATCACCCAGTACATCTCCCACAGCTCGTTCGAAGCTGCCGGGTTGATCACGCCGGGGCTGAGCGTCGAGACGCGGTACTCCTGCTTCCAGTTGACGTTGAAGCGTCCGCTCGGCGTCCGGTTGGACTGCACGCCCGTCGAGATGATGCCCCAGCGCTGCAACTCACCCCACTCATAGGCGCCCCAGGCCTGAATGCTCTTGTCAAGGATCACGATCTTGTCCATCTCGCGCGCACCGGGGTAGTAGCGCGGAAACGGCGAGTACGCGCGAAAGTCGAGGCCGAACTGGTTGGGGACGATGAGGGTGTCGCCGGGGTAGAGGCTTTCGAGGTCGTTGCGGTTGAGCATCCACACCAGCGGCTTCACCAACTCGCGGTCGCCGAGCCGCTGGTAGACGTGGAGGCGGGCCTGAAGGCGGTTGAGGCCCTCGGGAATGACGAAGTACTCGTAGTAGACGCGCGGGACCTGATCGAGGCTGCCCGAGCGGCGCTCCATCGTTTCGAGGAGGATGGCCTGGCTAAAGTAGCCCACCTCGCTCCCGGTCCCCTGGGCGAGATCCTGCGTGATAAGCGCGTCCGCGTTGCGGTCGGCGTTGCTCTGCGCCCCGGCGAGCGGAGCGAGCAGCAGGGTGGCGAACAGAAGAGCGAACAGGCGCATGGGAAGCGGGGGGATCGTCCAATGGGGCCAGTATACGATGACTGTCGGCGGAGGGTCCGAGAAGGCGCTGCTAGGCGTTTGGTGCTGGGCACTTGCCACCAATCCGTGACCAGAGTCGCGGGTCGCGTGCTACCGCACCGACGCCAGTGAACTCGTCGGGGAGCAGCCTTCCTGCCGGATGCGACGGATCATGTCGGCCGGACCGAGCACGATCAGCGTGTCGCCCGCGTCGATGGGGATGGTGGCGTCGGGGTTGAAGCGCCACTGCCCGCGATCGGCCTGCTGCACGCCCACGACGATGGCATTGAAGCGCCGCTTGAACTCCACCTCGGCCAGCGAGCGCCCGGCCAGCAGCGAGCCCGTGTGCACCTCGACCTCCTCCATGTCGAAGTCGAGAGCATCTACGCCGAGGACCTGTTCCATGAAGCGGTCCACGCGGGGGCGCAGGATGGTTTGCGCAATCCGGTCGGCGCCGATCTCCAGCGGCGAGATCACCTTGTCGGCTCCAGCGCGGAGGAGCTTGTTGAGGCTCGACTGCTCGTTCGTCCGCGCGACGATGAACAGCTCCTCGTCCGGGCGGATCTCGCGCGCCGTCAGGGCGACGAACACGTTGGCGGCGTCTTGGGGCAGCACAAGCACGAGCCCAGCCGCGCGTTCCAGCCCGGCGGCGCGCAGCGTGCCCTCTTCTTCGGCGTCGTTCTGTACATAGAGGAAGCCGTCGGCGGTGAGTTGCTCGGCGCGGTCGTCGCGGCGGTCGATGATAACGATGTCGCGTTCGGCGGCGGTCAGGTCGCGGGCGATGCGCTGGCCGAGGCGGCCGTATCCGGCGATGATGTAGTGCCCGGAAAGCTGATCGATTTTGCGCTCCATACGGCGCTGGCGGAAGGCTTGCGAGGTGACGAGGGACTGGACTGTCCGGGAGGCAATGTAGGCGAACGTACCAATTCCGACGGCCGAAATGGCGATGGTAAATAGCTTGCCGACGGGCGAAAGCGGTGCCACCTCGGCGAAGCCGATCGTCGTCAGCGTGATGAACGTCATGTAGAAGGCGTCCAGCACGCCCCACCCTTCGACGAGTACGTACCCCACGGTGCCCAGCCCGAGAATCCCAAGTAGGATGGCAGACCCCACCACCACTTCGTGAAAGGCTCCATTGCGTGAGGGAAAGATCGGGCCCACAACTCAGGCCACCGAGGGCGTAGCGAGACGGAACACGCGGCCGTGCCAGCTACCGCCTGCCGGGCGCTCCACCCCGATCGTGCGCAACGCCCCCGCCGTGTCGAGCGTCAGGTCGAAAACGCACGTCTCGGTGGTCACGAGGCCGTCCTTAGCGAGGCGACGAAACGCAGGGCGAGAGAGCGCCTGTATGGTGCCCCCGTCATCGCGGAAGAGCACATTGAGGCCACTCAGCCAGCCAACGCCAACCTGAGCAGCTGCATCATCGAGCGCGTGCTGGAGGCTATCGATGCCGCAGCCGGAGACGCCCGCATTGACCTCGCCCTCCGCCAGGCTAGCGCCAACCGCCACGATGCGGCCGTGCAGCAGCGCCGCTTCGGCCGGGACCGGGCGCCCGTGCGAGGTCCATCCGGCGATGAAGGCGCTCATACGGCTGAGGAGTGCGGTCTGCTCCTCGGAGGAGAGCGCACGGTCGGCAGCGAAGAGCCAGAGGCGGGCGTCGTCGGGAAGCGAGGGTAGCATCAGCACAAGCGAGTGTAGAGCTGAAAACTAACCCGGCCGCGCCTGAATGGTTCGGCGCGGCCGAAAAGGCAACAGATAGGGTGCCAGGTTCAATCGAAATCCCACAAGGCTGAGGTGGCCCGTGTTGAGGTGACCATACTCGCGAGGGCATCGAGTGCTTCGCTGATGACGGGGCGCTCCAGCACGAAGAGGCCAACAGTGAAGTGTGTGCGCTCTCCAGGGCCGAGAGTGAACGGATTAACAGAGAGCAGGCTCCGTACGTCGTGGCCGTCCCAATTCCCATTCACTATGCGTCCATCGATCCAGCCTGTCCCCGTGGCCGGGTTGCCTGTGAAGGCAAATGCAGTAGGCTCGTTCGTGGTCGGATCAATCATAGGGGTGCCCTCATTGGAGAGGCCTTCGAGAGCATAGGCAACGTCGGTGGGCGTATCGAATCCTTCAAAGCTGAATTCCTGGGGCGCATCATTATTTTCGCGCATAATCCGGTGGCTGTTCAACGGCATCGCCTGTGGGGTGTCGAGAAACGCTGCTGCCCAAAGCCTCGCCGTGGCAGCGTCGTTCAGGGCCGGGAGGTCATAGGTGTAGGTGATGCCTTCATCAAGGAGGAAGCCAGTGAAGTCATCCTCAAGATCTGGTTTGAGGTCCACGTCTTGTCCGAATCCCACCCGCACCTCGTTAAGTGCTGTGTCTGTTGTGTTGATGAGCTCATAACGAACGAATACGATGTCTTCGGCGGAACCGTCGCCATACGCATAGACAGCCTGCTGGATTTGTAGTCCCTCAATGGGCGCGGTGTAGAGCCCGTAGGTCTCCACGACGAGGTGCTGGGTGCTCCACGCCATGGCATCGCCGTAGATGCGCGGGCTTCCGTCGTGCTCCATTGGTGCCTCCGTCGGCCAGTCTTCGGGGTTGGTGAGGGGGCGATCCCGCTCGATGAAATAGACACCGCTCGGCTCGCCGTTGAGCGTTGCACGGTAGTTGCTGATCCCATCGTGGATGAGACCTGCGTGGGGTGTGCCATCCTGAAGCGCAGAGATCCAGAGCCCGCTGTTCCAGACCGTGCCATTGTCGTTGGTTGGCGATTCACCGGAGGGGAGCCAGAAGCCATTACGGACTTCGCCTTCATCGTTCACGTCCAGGCGCACGGCATTCGCTTGGAGCGTGACGCTCGTCGCCGGCGCGAGCGTGAGCGGTTCTGGCTGGGGCTCTGGCTGGGGACCAAGCGACTCACTGCTATCGCAGCCCGCGAGGAGAATAAGCAGAAGAAAGCCAGAGCCGTAGCATAGGAAACGCATAGGAGAGTGGCTTGATTGCAGGGAGGACATGCCTTGAAACCTACGCAGGTCTCCGTTAGGGTCCAGGGCACATCGCGTAGACCTACTCATCATTGTCCACACCTCGGCACGCACCTGTGCCCGTGTTGTAGCCCCGCGCGGAAGCCCGCAGGCATGTGAAGCCCGCAGGCATGTAAGGAACCGCGCGCCGTGTGACTCAGGCGGCCTCGACGGCGTGCTCATGGCCCACCAGATTGAGGGCCTGCTTCACGAGCCCGTCGGGGCCGATGCCGACCTCGTCGTGGAGCTGCCGCTGCGTGCCGTGCTCCACGAAGTGGTTGGGCAGGCCAAGGCGCAGCACCTGCGGCCCGGTCATGCCGTGGTCGCTGGCCCACTCGACAACGGCCGAGCCCGCGCCGCCGTCGAGCACGCCGTCCTCGACGGTGATAATCTTGTCGTAGCGGGTGAAGACCTTCATGAGCAGATCGTGGTCGAGCGGCTTGCAGAAGCGGAGGTCGATGTGCGCGGCCTCGATGCCCATCGCGCTCAGGCGCTCGCGCGCCTCATAGACGTACTGCCCGATGGCGCCGTAGGTCACGAAGGCGAGGTCGTCGCCATCCGCGATTTTTCGGCCCTTGCCGATTTCTAGCGTCTCGAAGCCCTCACGTAGCGACATGCCGGTGGCCGCGCCGCGCGGGTAGCGTAGCGCGATGGGGCCGTCGTCGTACTGGAGCGCCGTGAACATCAGGTCGCGGAGGTCCTGCTCGTCGAGCGGCGCGGCGCAGACCATCTCCTGCACGCAGCGCATGTAGGCAATGTCGAGGGCGCCGTGGTGCGTCGGTCCATCGGCCCCGGCGACGCCCGCGCGATCCATGCAGAAGACGACCGGGAGGTGCTGGAGGGCCACGTCGTGCACGACGCCGTCGAAGGCGCGTTGCAAGAACGTTGAGTAGATGGCGACGAACGGCTTGAGCCCCTGCGTGGCGAGCCCAGCAGCGAACACGACACCGTGCATCTCGGCGATGCCCACGTCGAAGGCCCGGTCGGGCATCTCGGCGATCATGTACTTGAGGCTCGTGCCCGAGGGCATCGCGGCCGTTACGCCGACAACGCGCTTGTCGGCCTCGGCCAACTCGATCATCGTCTTGCCAAACACATCCTGCCACTTGGGCGGCTTGGTTCCGTTCACCGACGGCGTGGCAAGGCTCGCGCCCGTCATCTTGTCGAACGGCGACGACGAGGCGTGCCACTTGACTTGATCGGCCTCGGCGGGTGCGAAGCCCTTGCCTTTGACTGTGGTCGTGTGCAGCAGGATCGGGCCGCGCAGCTTGCGGACTTCCTTGAGCCGCTTCGCCAGGCTCTCCACGTCGTGCCCATCGATGGGGCCGATGTAACGGAAGCCGAGCGCTTCGAAGAGCATGCCCGGCGTGATGGCCGCCTTGATGCCGTCCTCCACCTTCGAGGCGATGCGTTGGAGCGTGCCCCCGCCGAGGCCCTTGAGCTTCTCGAAGAACTCCCAGACCTCCCCCTTGAGCGTATTCCAGCCGTCCGACGACGAGATGCGCGCGAGGTACTCGTGCAGCGCCCCCACGTTGGGATCGATGGAGATGCGGTTGTCGTTGAGGATGACGACGAGGTCGGTGTCCGTGGCGCCCGCGTTGTTGAGGCCCTCAAAGGCGAGGCCGCCCGTCATCGCTCCGTCGCCGATTACCGCGACAACCTTCTGGTCGGTCTGGGCGATGTCGCGGGCGACGGCCATGCCGAGCGCGCCCGAGATGGATGTAGAGGCGTGCGCCACGCCGAAGGTGTCGTACTCGCTCTCAGAGCGCTTGGGAAAGCCCGAGATCCCCTTGTATTTCCGGTTGGTGTAGAACACGTCGCGGCGGCCCGTCAGGATCTTGTGCCCGTAGGCCTGGTGGCCCACGTCCCACACGAGCAGGTCGTCCGGCGTGGTGTAGGCCCAGTGCAGCGCCACCGTCAGTTCCACGACGCCGAGTGAGGCGCCAAAGTGCCCGCCGTGAACGGAGACGATATCCAGGATGTACTGCCGGAGTTCGTCCGCGACCTGAGGCAGGCGGTCAAGCGGGAATTGGCGGAGATCGGCCGGACTATCGATCTGCGCGAGGAGCGGGCCGGGGGTGAACGGGGTCTCTGCCATGTGGGGAAGAGGCGGGTGGGAGAGCGATGGGCAAGCGCCGAACGAGGGACCCAAAGATAAACGGGCGGGCAGTCCATGCGGCAGCCGGAGGCGTTGACGCCAGGGATTCCCCTCGGGTTTCACTTTTCGCTGAAAGTGGCGAGGAAGAGTGAACGAGGATTTCGCAGACCTTCTCGCTCCGGGCTGCTACTCTTTCGGCGGTTCTGCTGCTTTACCTCATGGCTGATCGTCCCATCCGCGTCTTGTTTCTCTGCCTCGGCAACATCTGCCGAAGCCCGTTGGCCGAGGGCGTCTTTCGCGCCAAGGTGGAGGAGGCGGGGCTCGCCACGCACTTCGAGATCGATTCGGCCGGAACCGGGCCGTGGCACGCCGGGGAGCCGCCGGATGCCCGCATGCGCTCGACGGCCCAAAAGAACGGCGTCGACCTCGGCACCATCCGGGGGCGGCAACTCAGCAAGGCCGACCTCGACCGGTTCGACCACATCTTCGCGATGGACAAATCGAACCTCCACGATGCGCTCTTCCTCGATCCCGGCGGCGACCACGGGACGCGCATCCGCCTCTTCCGCGAGTTCGATCCCGACCCCGGCGACTACCAAGTGCCCGACCCCTACTACGGCGGCCCCTCCGGCTTCGACCACGTCTACGCCATCGTAGACCGCACCGCCCAGGCGATTCTCGAACGGCTCTACACCGCGCACCGTCTTGATTCCGAGCCCGATCACTGAGGCACTCACGCCACTGGTCGGCGCCATTCACGAGATGGCGTCGGTCGGGGGGGGCTGCATTGCGCACGCCACGCGGATCGAGACGGCGACGGGGCGCTTCTTTCTGAAGTGGAACGACGGCGAAGCCGGGCGGACGTTCGAGGCGGAAGCGGACGGACTGCGCGTGCTTCGCAACGCCGCACCACCGGAACTACGGGTGCCCGAGGTGCTCGCCGTGCGGAACGCGGCCGAGACGCCGGGTTTTCTCCTGCTGGAGTGGCTCGCACCTGCCCGCCCGAACCAATCTGATTGGGAACGATTTGGGGCAGCCCTCGCCGCGCTCCACCGCACCGAGGCGCCAGGGGAGGGCCGGTACGGCTATGCCAAAGACAACTGGATTGGCAGCAAGCCGCAGCGCAACCGCTGGGTAGCCGACTGGCCGACGTTCTTCGGCGAGCAGCGCCTCCGCGCGCAGGCTGAGACCGTCCGCCAGCGCGGCGCCTGGAACGCCGCCTGGGATCGTCCGCTCGACCGGCTCATCGCGCGCCTGCCGGACCTGCTGCCCGCATCGCCCCCACCCTCTGTGCTGCATGGCGACCTGTGGGGTGGGAACGCCCTAGCGACGGCCGACGGCCGCTTCGCGCTCGTGGACCCGGCCGTCTATGTCGGCCACCGCGAGGCCGACTTGGCAATGACGGAACTGTTCGGCGGCTTCGACGCCGCGTTCTACGAAGCCTACCCCGCGGCGTGGCCGCTGGAGCCCGGCTATGCCGAGCGGCGCGAGGTCTACAACCTGTTCCATCTCATCAATCACCTTACGCACGGGCCAGGCTACGCCGGATCGGTTGAGGGCGTGCTGCGGCGCTTTGGATAAGCATTGGTTTCGCAGCGGCATGAGTCGCATCTTGCGGCGCCACCTTCTCGCCCGCGCATGGCCCGTTCGCTCAGTAGCCACACCAAAGACTTGCTCATTCAGTCGTTTCTGATTGTGCTGAGCGTGTTGCTGGCGCTGTTTCTCGACGAAGCGCGAAGCGACTACAAGCTTGGTCGCCAGCGCGATCAGGTGGTAGGCAACGTCATTGCCGAGTTGCGCGATAACGCTACTTCGCTGGAACAGGTCGTGGACTACCACGCCGTGGTTTCCGGCGCCCTCGGCGACTACCTCGATTCGCTGGCCCAGCGTGGAGCACGCTTGACATCGCCCGCGATCCAGGTGGTACCGAGTGTGCTCGATGGAGGGATTCAGCCACCCGAGTTGCAGCGCACGGCCTGGAACTCCGCGCAGCTTTCACCCGCGTACAGCCTGATCCCCTACGAGACGACCTACGAACTCGCTCGCCTCTACGACCTGCAGGCCAATGGCGTAGAGACGACGTGGCGCGAGTTGGCGCAGCTGTTCGTAGGGCTCGATGCCTACGACCCTGCGCGGGCAGGCCCGGTGTTGCATGCCATGCAATTCGGGTTCGGTGAACTGCATAGCCAGGAACGCTTTCTCTTGGAAGAGGCGCAGGAGGCGCTGGACGCGGTGTGTACGCAAATGCCTGTCCCAACCTGCATAACCTCAGGCCAGTGACCCTAGCAGCGCCTTCGTCTCTTCGAGCGTATCGAGCAGCACGTCGGGTTTGTGTGGGGCGAGGGCGTCACGGTCGAAGCGGCCGGTGGCGACGGCGACGGCCGTAGCGCCGAAGGCCCGGGCGCATTCGATGTCGCGCGGCGTGTCCCCGATGACGACGACCTCCCGGCCCACGAATGGACGACGGTGGTGGTCCTCGGCCCGTTGTGCGGCGAGCGCGGGGAGGCGGTTGCGGTCCTCGTTGTCCGAGCCGAATCCGCCAACCGGAAAAAATCCGTCGAGGCCAAGCGGTTGCAGCTTGAGGTAAGCCATCGGCTGGAGGTTGCCCGTCACGAGGCCGAGGGCGGCTTCGTTCTGCGCGAGGCGTTCGACGAGGGCAACGGCGCCGGGGAGGGCCTCCACACGGGCCGTGGCGGCGCGGGCGTGCATCTCCTCCTGGTAGGCATCGAGGGTGGCCGTGTGCGTGGCCTCAAAGTCCTCGAAGGCGTGCCCGTCTTCGCGCGCCCGGTCCAGCAATTCGCGGAAGATCAGCGTGTCGGTTTTGCCCGAGAAGGAGAGACCCGCAGACGAGATCGGCTGCCCGAAGACGGTCTGCAGGGCGGCCTCTGCTGCTTGCCGCCCGAGGCCGTGCGTATCGAGCAGCGTGCCGTCGATGTCGAAGAGGAAAAGCTTCATAGAAGACGTGTTGGGAGGCGCGAAGATAGTCCGATGGAGCGTCGGAACGCTGTCACCAGGCAGCGGTAGCTTCTGCAGATTCTAGTCTGCCCGTCTGCAATGCCTGACCAGCCATCCCTGTTCGACACGCCCACCGACGCCCCTGTCGCGCCTTCCCCTTCGGAGGACGCGCCCCCGTGGGAGGCCGAGCCGACCGCACCGACCGAGGCTAACTCGGACAGCCGTGAGCGGCTGTACCTGTGTGATGCGCTCGCGCTCGCCTACCGCGCGCACTTCGCCTTCATCAGCCGCCCGCTCATCAACACGCAGGGGCTCAACACGTCGGCGGCCTACGGCTTCGTCAGCAGTCTGCTCAAGCTCCTCGAAGACGAACAGCCGGAGCACATCGCCGTTGTATTCGATGCCGTGGGGCCGGGTGGCACCTTCCGCGACGAGCTCTACGCCGAGTACAAGGCTCATCGCCCGCCCATGCCGGAGGGTCTGCGCGACAGTCTCCCGTTCATCAAGCGGCTCGTCGAGGCCTTCGACATTCCCGTGCTCGAAGAGCCCGGCGTCGAGGCCGACGACGTGATCGGGACGCTTGCCAAGCGCGCCGAAGACGAGGAGGTGGATGTCATCATCGTCTCACCCGACAAGGACTTTCGGCAACTCCTCTCCGAGCACGTCTCGATGTTCCGCCCGGCCTACAAGGGCGAGGCCTTCGACCGCGAGACGCCCGACACCTTCCGTGAGAAGTACGGAGGCCTCGAACCGATCCAGTTCATCGACCTGCTTGCCCTCATGGGTGACTCCGCCGACAACGTGCCGGGCGTGCCGGGCATCGGCGAGAAAACGGCCGTCAAGCTGATCGATGCGTACGGTTCCGTCGAACAACTCATCGAGCACGCGGATGAGCTCACAGGCAAGCGCGCCCGCGAGGGGATGACGGCGCACGCGGACGACGCACGCCTCAGCAAGAAACTCGTCACCATCATGACGGACGTACCGCTCGACGTGGACTGGCACACGCTCCGCCGCACCGATCCCGACCTCGACGCGGTCAACGCACTCTTCGACGAGTTGGAGTTCGGGAAGCGTCTCCGCACACGTATCGAGCGCTACGCGAAGGGCGAGACCAAGCGCCCGAAGGGCTTCACCACGCTTCCCGAAGACGACCCCTCGCTCGACTTCGACTTCGGTCCCTACGAGCCCGTTACGGCGATGGACGAGGACGCTGTGGACTATACGACGGCGCTGGCGAAGACGGACCTGCCGAAGGCGCTGGCGCTCGTGGAGGGCCGTGAGGCGTTCAGCGTGGACACCGAGACGACTTCGGTGGACCAGATGATGGCTTCGCTCGTGGGCGTCTCGCTGGCCGGGCAGACGCAGCAGGCGGCTTACGTCCCGACGCCCCTGCCCGACGGGACGCAGACGGACACCGTGCTCGACGCCCTCCGCGCGCCGCTCGAAGACGCTGCGGTGCACAAGATCGGCCACAACCTCAAGTACGACCTCGTCGTGCTCGCGCGCCACGGCGTCCGCCTGCGCGGCCCCATCTTCGACACGATGGTGGCCCACTACCTCGTCGATCCCGAGGAAAGCCACAAGCTCGATGACGTGGCGGGGTTCTACCTCAACTACCGCCCGCAGCCCATCTCCGACCTCATCGGGACGGGCAAGAACGCGCTGTCCATGCGCGACGTGCCCATCGAGAAGGTCGGCCCCTACGCCTGCGAAGATGCCGATGTCGCGCTCCGTCTCGTGCCCATTCTCCGGGAGAAACTGGAAGAAGACGGGTTGCTGGCCATCGCTGAGGAGATCGAGTTCCCCCTCATCCCTGTCCTCGCCGACATGGAGATGGCAGGCGTCAAGGTCAATCCGTCGATCCTCGAAGAGATCAGCACCGACCTCGGCACCGACCTCGGGCGGCTACAGGCTGAGATCTACAAGACGGCGGGCACCGAATTCAACATCGCCTCGCCCAAGCAACTCGGCGAGATCCTGTTCAGCCCGTCGAGCGCGGGCGGGCTCGGCCTCACGCCGATCGAGAAGACCAAGAGCGGCGCGCCGAGCACCAACGAGCGCGTCCTCCACGAACTCGCCACCGAGCACCCGCTCCCGGCGCAGGTCATCGACTGGCGTAAGCTGGCCAAGCTCAAGAGCACCTACGTCGACAAGCTGCCGGAACTGATCCACCCCGAGACGGGCCGCATCCACACCGACTTCAACCAGACCGTCACGGCGACGGGGCGGCTCTCGTCCTCCAACCCGAACCTCCAGAACATCCCCATCCGCACGGAGCAGGGCCGCGAGATCCGCCGCGCCTTCGTCGCCGAAGAGAGCTGCCAACTCCTCGCCGCCGACTACGCGCAGATCGAACTCCGCATCATCGCGCACATGAGCCGCGACGCCGGGCTCGTGGAGGCGTTTCAGGAAGGCCTCGACATCCACACGGCCACGGCCGCCCGCGTCTTCGACGTACCCCTCGGCGAGGTCACGCGGCCGATGCGCGACCGCGTCAAACAGATCAACTACGGGATCCCGTACGGCATCTCGGCCTTCGGCATCGCGCAGCGGATGCGGATGGGCATCAAAGACGCGCAACAACTCATCGACCAGTACCGCATGGCCTACCCCGACGTGCTCCGCTTCCTTGACGAGCTCATGGAGCAAGCGCGCGAGGACGGCTATGTCGAGACGCTCCTCGGGCGACGGCGTTACGTCCCGCAGATCAAGAGCCGCAACCCGCGCGACCGCGCCCTCGCCGAGCGCATTGCCGTCAACATGCCGGTGCAGGGCACGCAGGCCGACATGATCAAGCGCGCCATGATCGCCATCCACAGCCGGATCGGGCGCGACAGACTGGAGAGCCGCATGATTCTCCAGGTCCACGACGAACTCGTGTTCGAGGTGCCCGAGGCCGAGGTCGAGACGATGACGGCACTCGTCCGCGAGGAGATGATGCAGGCGCTGCCGCTCGACGTGCCCATCGTGGTAGACGTGGGCGTGGCTGACAACTGGCTCGATGCGCACTGAGGTCCGCTTTGCTCCTGGAAAACTGTCATCCTGAACGTGTTCTCTGCGGGGGGCTTCGCGTTCAGGATCCACAGAGCCACTTTGAGCACGAAGCTGAATCGAGGCGCTGTAGGTGGGCCCTTCGCCGCTGCTTCGCGGTCCGGATCAAGTCCGGGATGACAGGAGGGAGGCCGTTACGCCACTGCCTGAGCGCTCAAGCGCAGGGCGTTCGTAGGTTCGGAGAGAACCTCACCTCAGTCCGTTATGTCTCGCCTCTGCTGGATCCTGCCCCTGCTGCTCCTCGCCGCCTGTGGTGACGCCGACACGACTGACCCGGACTTCGCCGCCGAGGGCGAATCGCCCGCGGCCGCCGCACCGATGGCTTTGGCGGGCGGGGCGGACTGTCTGCTTGGCACCTGGGCCGTGGATGCCGAGTATTCCTTCCGTCCCGAAGTGTGGGACAACCTGACGCAGGGCTCGGACGACCTCAATTTCGAGTTCGCGGGGGCGTCGGGGCAGGCGCTCCTCACCTTTGAGCGGGGCGGAGCCGCCCGTTCCGACTTCAACGATTTCGAGATCACCATCGATGCGGATACGCCCGCTGGGGCCATGAACACGACCGTCGCCCTCGACGGCACCGCAGCGTCCAGCTACCGCGTGGAGGACGATCAACTCCTGTTTGAGCCTGGACCGGCTGAGCTGACCTCTAGTGCGCGCGCCACGCTCGGGGGGCGCGAAATGATGAACTCGACGATGGACTTTGAGAGCCTCTTCGAGACCGCCGAGCGCGGCACGATGACATTCGACTGCCAGGGTGATGAACTGCTGCTCGATATCAGCGCCCCCGCGAGCGCGGGAGGCCAGGTGCTGTTCGAAAATGCGCGGTACGTGCGCGCCGGTTGACGGGGTTAGGGGCTTCCGTAGCGGCGCTGTAGTTCGTCGATGACGGCCATGCGGATGTCGCGGTGCGTCGCGGCGAGCGTCATGCCGGGGTTTTCCTCGACGTTGAAGAAGTCGAGTCCGGTTTCACGGCCGGAGACGAGGAAGTCGCTCACCGCCATGCGGTAGGTGCGCGCCGGGTCGAGTGCCTCGTCGCCAATCATCCAGGTCTCGTTCTCCCAGGTGGCGTTCGCGGCCTGGAGGAAGCCCCCCGAGCCCCGATTGGCGACGCCCTGCGTGAGCGCCCGCGCCAGCACGTCCCCCTGAATCTCGACGGTGAGGATCTCTCCACCGAAGGGGAGCACGCGGATCACGTCGTACTGCGAGACCGCACCGGGTTGTATCACGTCGTCGATGCGGATCGAGCCGCTGTTGTAGACGGCGAGGTCCACATCGCTGCCTTCGCGGAACATGGCGTCAGCGATGAGTTGGGTGAGTGTGGTGCTCCGGTTGCGCACACTGGCCTCACGGCCGTCTAGCGGTTCGGTAGCCGTCGCCACCACGGCTCCTGGGTCGAAGCCGTTTTCGCGAAAGCCGCGAAAGGCTACCTCTACCCACTCATCCACAACGGCGGTCACCTCCGGGTCGTCCGGAATCGCATCGGTGATCGGGACCAGTTCAGAGACGAGGTCGAGGCTGCCCGTGCGCGGGTCGTAGCGGAGGTGGTGGACGTAGACCGTCCGCGCGTTGGCGTCCGCCTTCATGACCGGCGTAAAGTCGCTGCCGCGGTAGACCTCCACATTCTCGTGCTCGTGTCCGCCCAGCACGAGGTCGATGTCCGGAATCTCAGCGGCGGCGCGCATGTCGTCCTCCAGGGCGAGGTGCGTCAAGGCCACGATCACATCGGCCACCTCGGACAGTTCTTCGACCTTGTCGCGAAGCGTGTCAAACGGATCCCCGTAGGCGACGTACTCCTTTGGGTTGGACGCCAGCGTGGTGCCTGTGATGCCGAGGATCATCGTTGCGCCGGATTCGTCCTCGATCTCAAGCAGGGCGTGGGGCGCCGAGTTTGGAAAGAGCGCGCCCTCGTCGTCGGTCACGTTGGCCGAGATATACTGGAAGTCGGATTCGTCCACGCGCATGAGGAAGTCCTCCTCGTCGAGGTCGAACTCGTGGTTGCCGTACGTCGCGATGTCGAGGCCGAGGGCGTTGAGGACGGCCACCATCTGCTTGCCGCGCAGGCGTTCGCCGTCCACGCGCGCCGTGCCGAGGGCCGAGGGGCTGTAGAAGTCGCCCGCCATAACGGTGACGAGGTTGGGATCCTCGGCGAGGAGGCGGTTGCGGAGGGTCGCCACACGCGCGAGGCCTCCTTCGCGTCCGCCTGCGACCGGCGTGATCTCGTAGACGTCGTTGAGTTGCAGGATCGTCAGGGTGACGACGGGCTCCATCGCCGGGGCTTCGGCGGGCACGACTTCGACCACGTCCACAGGCGTGGTCGTCGCACAGCCAACGAGGAGAGCGAGGAGGGGGAGCAGAAACAGGCGGCGCATGACAGGGAAGGAAGGGTGAATGTGACGGTCCAATCTAGGACAGCCATGCGATACCCGCTCCTCGTAGGGGTCATGCGGCACCCGCAGCTGGTATGGTCAGTTGTTTGATGTACGTCGGGATCCGCTACCGTCATCGGAGGCGACCAAGGGGTTCTATCAGAACTGCCGCCGGATGGGGAGCGCCACCCCGCTCGGGCTTCAATCGGAGCTGCTCTCGTCTACGGCAACGAAGACCGGCACCTGCATGGAGGGCCCGGTTGCAGAGAATTCAAACCGCCGGGGCTCATCCTCTCCTACGATTAGGATGATGGGTTGTGAGGGGTCCCACCGCCCGTGCCAGGGCGCGGCATTACCCCGTCGCCGGATGCGCATGCCCTCACGCAATCCGGCCCGTTCCGCCGTACCACCCGGCTTCAGGTCTACGATGGCCCCGGATTCGATCCAGTGTACCACATCGAACCCCGGCTCGAAGCGGGGAAGCTCCTCGCTGCGGAGTGCGTAGTCCGGCGCAAACGCATCCAGCTCGGGCGGAAGCAAGACGCCGCCTTCGAGATACCGCTCGATGTCGGCCGCGGCATCTACGCCAAACGACTCGAAGAGGCGACTCAGCGCGGCGATCTCGATCGCGCCGTCATTGGCACGAGCTTCCCGCAGAAGGGCACGGATCGGATCAACGAGCGAGTGCTCACCCTCGGAAGCACGCCGAATGCGGGCATCCCAGTTGAGGGCCAGCAGGGCACCGCGCACGTAATGCAGCCGGTGATGGACGCCGTTGTAGCGGCTCGCTTGGGTCGCTGCGTCAAGCTCGTCAAGCGTGAGGGTGCGATAGGGTTGATAGGCGAGGCGCCTGAGATCCTCGTTGGTCTGCTCCACCATCCACGAGCGGGGCAGCAGACCCTGCTTTACGAGCGTCAGGCGCGCGAGGTACTCGGTAAACCCCTCATGGAACCAACGTGTGCGACTCTCCGGCGCGTCGGGATGCTCGGCTTCGAACACCCGGGCGCTTCGCGGCAGCCACGTGTGAATCATCTCATGGGCCAGCAGCCACCGGAGTTCCTCTTCCGAAGCGCCCGGGTCGAGAAACGCCGTAAAGCCGTGCAGCAGCGGGGCCCCTGCTTCCAGGTCGTCGCGCTCGGTAATGAACACGGTGAAGAAGGGGTGGTCGAAGTCCGAGAACACCGAGCGCTGTCCACACACGACCGAGTCCGTCAGGGCGAATACGGTCTCGTCGGCGATGGCGAAGTCGCCGTGGACAGCCGTGAGGACCGGGCGCCCCTGACACTGCGCCGTAGCGGTGCGATAGGCTCCGCCGGCGACCACGCTGTAGTCGAGGTCGTAGTCGCTCGCCTGAATCCGATGCGGCCCTGGTCCTACGCCGTACGAACTGGCCCAGGCCCCGTCCCAGTCCGTGTCGTCGAACTCCACCTCGATGGAGCGCACGACCTCATGGGCCCCCTTCTCGGCCCCGACTCGTGCCATCCACTGCGCGCCGAAGAAGTGGAAGTGATGGGCGTCCACGCTCGGGCCGAACGGCTTGAATCCGGCCTCGTTGGGATCGTAGGCTACCGTGTAGACGACCTGGACCTCCGCCCTGGGCTCGTGCGAGACCTCGTAGACGCCCGGCTCGCGGGCTGCGAGGCGCACGTTGGGACCGGCTTCTACATCGCGTACCCATCGATGCAGGGAGGCCACACCAAACCGATCGTCGGGCAGGGCGAACCGCGTCACCCCGTCTGCCTCGCCCGTAAAGGTCGTGGCGATGCGTAGGTGAAGTAACGAATCCGTAGGGAGCGGGCGGATGGAGTAGCGGACTTGTGCCGTGCCCGAGTGGCCGCCCCCGAAGACCGCGACCATCATCAGGAGAAGCCTGAGCCTCCTCGCTCGCTCGGCCTGAACGTCCGGCGATCTCGTGTTCAAGCGCGGCATGCATGTCCATCTGTTTCGGTACAGAGCGATCATTTCGCGATGCTGTGAATTGTGAAGGGACGTACCTGGGTTTTGAAGATGTAGGCCTGTACGGAGGGGTCGGCCTGCACCATGGCTTCTGCCGATTCCAGGTCGGGTGCATTCAGCACGATCAATGCGACGTTGTCCCAGAAGTCGCCTGCCATGCCGCTCGTCATGGTGACGTGGCCTTCATCGAATCCCGAGAGTGGCCTGGTGTTGTTGTCCAGCGGTGCTTGTCCGACTGCGAGATCAGGGGAAAACAGGAAGACCGGGGCGAATAGAAGAATGCGGATAAGCGAAGGCATCACGAGAGGCGTACGGAGTCGAAAGCGACGGGAACTGTCTCTAGGGTCTGGGCGATCAGTCCACCTTGCGAAAGACATAGGAGCGCCGCTCGGTCCACGTCCCGTTCTCGTCCACGTTAAACGACTGCGTGTGCTGGGCGCCGTCGCGGAATTCCGTCCGGTGGCCCGTTCGGTACGTGGAGCCGTTCGTGGGGTCGTAGAAGGTCTGCAGAGTCTCGCTCTGGTTGTCGCCTGTGCGGACGTGCTCGCCGATGCCCACGGAGCCATCGCTGCCGATCTGGAAGGCAATCACTTTGCCCTCGCCCGGGTGCCAGTACTGGCGGAACTGCCAGAACGAGCCGATGTCCTCGCCGTCCTGGATAGCGAAGAGGCGGCCGACCACGCTTTTCTGGCCGAGCCCCCACATCCACTCGATCCCGTAGGCATCGAAGGGTTCGTTGTCGCTCTGGTAGGCGCTGTTGTCGGCCTCCCAGCGGCCGATCATCTGCGCCATCTCGTCCAGCACCCACTCGGGGATCGGAGCGCTGCCTACGGAGGGTGAGGACGTCGTTTGGGCGGCGAGCGCTGGTGCGAGTAGCAGGAGAAGGAGTGGTAGGGCCTTCATGGTTAGGGCCTTCATAGTAGGGAGGGGTAGGGGAAGGGAAGCCGGCGTGTGTTGAAGCACACGGGTGTGTGGCCTATGTTGCTTCGCCCCCCATGCTAGGAATTCGAGACCGCTGTGTGCCTGAGGGCAGGCAAAGGCCTTGCTTAGGTCGCCTAAACCATGCAGATCGCCCCCCCCTTTCAGATTGGAGCTTGGCGCATCGAGCCGGATTTGTATCGGGTCGTCGGGCCGAAGGGCGCGGTGTACATCGAGCCCAAGGCGATGGCCGTGCTCTGCCGTCTTGCCGAGGAGGCAGGCGAGGTCGTCACGCGAGAGGAGTTGCTGGCCTCCGTTTGGCCCGATGCCATCGTGGTAGAGGAGACACTGACGCGGTGCATCTCCGAGTTACGCAAAGTGTTTCGCGATGACGCCCGGTCGCCGAAGGTCATCGAGACCATTCGGGGGCGCGGCTATCGACTGCTCATGGCGGTGGAGAGGGCCGAGGCTATCAAGCTCTCCCCGTCAGGAGCAGAAGACCGATCCCCGGCTCTCCAGGCTAGTGGCCCGCCATCGCCGTGGCCTGTCCGTTGGGGGGTTGGCCTGGCCATTGTCGTGCTCATCGGAATATGGGTGATAAGCATGGGGGCAAAGGAAGAAGGCCTGACGGTTGAGGTTCCCGTAGCGCTCATGCCTGTGACAACGATGCCAGGCATCGAATACGGCGCCCAACTCTCGCCAGATGGGACGGAGGCGGTCTACATCCGGATCGGCGAGGAGGGGAATGCAGATCTCTACGTCAAACGCCTCGGTGCAGAGTCGTCAGTTCGGCTGACGGACGATCTAGCCCACGATGTGGCACCGGCGTGGTCGCCCGATGGACAGCAGATCATCTTCATGCGTCCTGGGCCTGGTGATGCGTGCACGCTGCTCATCCTTCCGCGGGCAGGCGGCGAAGCGCGTCCAGTCGGTTCGTGTGAGGGCAACTCATTCCAAGACCTTGCTTGGTCACCGGACGGACGCTGGCTGGCTTTCTCATCGGCCTCCGATGCCTCGGCCTCCGATGCCGCCGGGCCCGCGCGCATCATTCTGCTGGAGCTGGAGACAGGCGCGACGCGCGCGCTTACC
>JABDIZ010000266.1 GCA_013003465.1 Rhodothermaceae bacterium | reverse complement strand
CCCGTGGCACTTTCGCTGTTTCGCCCCAACCCGATGAACCATGAACCGTTTGTTTGCATCCACGGCCCTCGTGCCGCTCGCTGCGCTGGCTTTGGCCGCCGTGTTCTTCCTGCGCGCCCCGGCGCCGCCCGACCCTGTTCCGCCTGGTCCGATTCCACAGCCGCCCGTCGTGGTGACGCAGGTGGATCTAGACGATGTCAAGCCTTTCCCGCGCTACCTGCCTCAGAGCCTCGATTGGCTCGCCGCAGCGCAGTTCTCGAATGGCGGCTGGGGTGCCGGGCAGCACGCGCAGCAGGGCATCGATGACCCGCACGCTGTGCAGATGGACCCGGCCACGACGGCCTTCGCCGCCCTGGCGCTGATGCGCACCGGCAGCACCCCTGACGACGGGCCCTACGCGGAGAACGTGGCCCGCGCGCTCGCCTACCTCCTCGACCTCGTCGAAGAGAGCTCCGAGGATGGGCCGCGCATCACCACCATCGACGGCACGCAGCCGCAGGCCAAGCTCGGCCGCAACATTGACGCGGCCATGGTGGCGCAGTTCTTTGCCGCTATCCTGCCCGCCCTTGACGGGCGCCTAGAGCGTCGCACGGAGGCGGCCCTCGACAAGTGCCTTCGCAAGATCCAGCGCGGCCAGACGGCCGACGGCTCGTGGGACGATGGTGGCTGGGCGCCGGTCCTCCAGTCGGCGATGGCCAACTCGGCGCTCGAAAGCGCTGCTCGCGCCGGACGCGACGTGGACGAGGACGTGCTGCGCCGCTCGCGCGAGTACCAGGCGGGTAACATCCAAGTTCGTGGAGGCCGTGCCGATCCGAGTGCGCCCGCTGCGGAAGTGGATGCCAGCGCCGGGGCTGGCGTCGCGCTCTACGCCGCGTCGTCGAGCCAGCGCGCGACGGCCGAGGAGGCGCGTAAGGCGCAAGACCTCATCGGCGGCGAGGGCGAGGTGAGCGTGGATGGACTGCGCCAGGCCGGGCAGTCGCAGGAGGAGGCGGAGCGCCTCTACGACGCCTACCGCCGCAACGAGGCCACGACGGAACTGCTTGATGACGAGGGCATCTGGAGCGGCTTCGGCAACAACGGCGGCGAGGAGTTCCTCAGCTACATGATGACGAGCGAATCGCTGGTCATCGCGGGCGGCCCGGCCTGGGATCGGTGGCACGCGCGGTTGTCGAACCTCTTCGGTTCCATTCAGAATGACAACGGTAGTTGGAGCGGGCACCACTGCATCACGAGCCCCGTCTTCAGTACAGCCGCCGTGGTTCTCGCGCTGACTGCCGACCGCGACCGCACGTTGCTCGCGCACGAGATTCAGCGCGGCTAGGTGGTCATCCCTTCGTACTCGTATCGTAGGGGCGATCCGGTGACAGATCGCCCCTCTCTGTTCACGCCGATGCGCCGTCTACCCACCCTTCTCCTTCTTCTCGCCGTCGGTGCCTGTGCTCCGTCCGAATCAGAGCCGACGCCCGAGGCGATCCTCGCCGATGCCGCCGCCTACTTGTGGAGCCAGCAGGCCGAGGACGGCGGCTGGCACAGTACCACGCACGGGCTCTTGCGTGGCGGGCAGGCGTGGACGCCCTTCGTGCTGCACAGCCTCTTGCAGGTTCCGGATTCCATCGTTGCGCAGCCTCAGGGGGGGGTAGACCGAGCTCTCACGTTCTTGCGCGCCCATATCAACGCCGACGGCGTGCTCGGCCTCGCGGACTCGGCGGTGCTCGAATACCCCAACTACGCGACGGCCTACGCGCTCCGCATCTTCGCAGAGCACGGCGCCCCGGAAGACTCCGCGCTCGTTCGCCGGATGGTGGCCTATCTGCGCGGGCAGCAGTTCACCGAGCAGCGTGGCATCACGCCCGACCGGCTGGCATACGGCGCCTGGGGCTTCGGCGAGACGACGCTTGCGCAGGGCGAAGCCGGGCACCTCGACCTCTCGCACACGCGCCGCGCCGTGCAAGCACTCCGTGCCGCCGAGGCGCTCGATGACGAGGCTGCGGTGGCGGTTACGCGCTACCTCCGGCTCGTCCAGAAGCATCCGGCCGAGTCGCGTGCGCAACCGCCCAGTGCGACGCTCCCAGATTCTGCACAGTACGATGGCGGGTTTTACGCCTCGCCCACGGTGCAAGGCGTCAACAAGGGCTGGTTGACCGAGGCGGGCGTGTATCGCAGCTACGCCACCGCCACCGCCGATGGAATTCTGGCGCTGCTCGCTGCCGGGCATGCGCCGGACAGCGAACCTATTCAGGCCGCGCTCGCGTGGCTCCGCGCCCACCCGGATTGGGCGACCCCGGCAGGCATCCCCACCGATGGTCCTATCGCGTGGGACCGTGTGATGCACTTCTACCACCTTGCAGCGCGTGCTGAGGCCTACGATGCGCTCGGCGAACCCGGCTGGCACGACGAGGTCCTGCGCGTCCTCGCAGCACAGCAGCACACCGACGGGCACTTCGCCAATCCTGAAGGAGCGCCCAACAAGGAAGACGACCCACTGCTCGCTACAGCGATGATGGTGGACGCACTGGTTCGTCTTCTCTCGGCCCACCTAGGCGGAAGCTGATGGTGCACCGGATCGTAGAGGTGGCCAACCTCGTCACCTGGTAAGCGACAAAACGGCCCGGTTCGCTGACTGATGGGTCTCAGGTATACAGCGCGAAGTCGCGCCCGACCTGGCGGGTTAGAAGGCGCATGTGGATACGTGATAGGCGGCAAGGTCTACCGCACGGCCCACGGAAATCCATGCCGCACCAGGTGCACCGATGAGGCCCATTCGTGCCGATTGCCCATCGAAGAAGCCTGGCAGCGCTTTTGACAGGGGGAGGGCAGACTTCACTCAGCCCCGCATGCTGCTCCGTCTTCGTAACGCCGCCGCCTCGATGGCCGAACTGGTTCAGCGCCAGGATCGGACGGCGAATAATCTCGCCAACGCCAATACCGTCGGCTACCGCCGCGACCGCGCTTTTACCGAGGTGCTCCGCGAGCGCCTCGACGCCGAGGGCGCCCCGCAGAGCGACCGGCGCACCGTCGGCTGGGCGGATCTCACGCCCGGCGCCCTGGAACCGACGGGCAACCCGCTCGACGTGGCCCTCGAAGGCGAGGGCTTGTTCGTCGTCGCAGGCGAGGATGGCACCGTGCGCTACACACGCGCCGGGCGCTTTCTGATGGATGCGACGGGCCAGTTGCGCACATCCAGCGGCCTTGCCGTGCAGGGGCAGAACGGCCCCATCCAACTGCCGCCCGGCGGCCCCATCACCATCGGGGAGACGGGCGAGGTGCAGGTGGCCGGGCAACCCGTCGACACGCTACAGATCGTCACGTTCGAGGATCCGGCCGCGCTTCGTCGCTTCGATGACACCGCCTTCACCGCCAATGCGGAGCCCGTCGCGCTCGACGCGCCCGTGGTGCGGCAGGGGTTCATCGAAGGCTCTAACGTAGACCCGATCCGCGAGATGACTGACATGATTGCGCACGTCCGCCTCTACGAGGCGCAGCAGAAGGTCATCCAGACCACCGACGGTGTCCTCGGCCAGGTCACCCGCGACCTCGGCAAATTCTAGGCTCTGACTCGTCCCTCGACCCTCACCATTCAAACTTCGATATGCTTCGTGCCCTCCGTACTGCTGCCCTCGGCATGAGTGCCCAGCAGGCTAGCGTCGACAACACGGCGAACAACCTCGCCAACGCCAACACGACCGGCTTCAAGCGCGCCAACGTGGTCTTTCAGGATCTGCTCTACCAGTCGGTGCAGCGCGGTGGCCAGGGCGAAGCGCGTCCCGCCGCCATGCAACTCGGTAGCGGCTCCGCCATCGTAGCGACCGAACGGACATTCATCCAGGGGAGCCTCGTCCAGACCGGCAACGCCCTCGATCTCGCCGTCAACGGCGAGGGGTTTTTGCAGGTCCAGCGCCCCGACGGCTCGGTCGTCTACACACGCGACGGGGCGCTCACGCTCGACGCGGAAGGCCGCGTCGTGACGCAGGGGGGCCTGCCCCTCGAACCCGACCTGGAAGTGCCGCCTGAGGCCCAGGAGGTTCAGATCGGTGCCGACGGCATCGTGCGTGTGCGTCTGCAAGGCGAGCCGGAGCCGCTCGAAATCGGCCAGATCGAACTGGTCCGTTTCACCAACCCGGCGGGGCTGCGCGCCATCGGCGGCAACCTCTTCGAGCAGACCGACGCCAGCGGCGAGCCCGCGATCGCGCCGCCCGGCGAGGATGGCCTGGGCCTCCTCCAGCAGGGCTTCCTCGAAGCTTCCAACGTGGACGTGGTGCAGGAGATGGTGGACCTCATCACCGCGCAGCGCGCCTATGAGATGAACTCCAAGATGGTGACGACGAGCGAGGAGATGCTCCAGATCGCCAACAGCATGAAGCGCTAAAACAAAGGGAACGAGGGTGTGGGAGGGGCGCAAACCCAGCCTCCAAGCCTCACCCACACGCCTTCTGATCACAATGATTCGCACGTCCTCACTCCTTCGCATGGTGCCGGTCTTCGTCCTCGCGACGATGATGGGGGGCATCACCTCGCGTGCGTCCTCCGCCCAGTCCCTGGCTGACCCAGGCCGGGCGGAGGCGCGCGTGCGAACAGCGGCCGAGCGCCTGATCGCCGAGCGCTTCCCGGAGGCTGCGGCCCGATTGGAGCCGCGCGTGTTGCGCCTCGCTGCGGAGGTACCAGGCGAGGGCTCACTTCGGCTGGAACTCGCCGTCTCGGACGGCCTGCCGAGGGGTCATACGCGTGCCGACCTCTACGACGACTCCGAGCGTCTCGGCTGGGCTCTGCTCTACGTCGCCCACTTCGACTCGGTCCTGATCGCCCGTCACGACCACGCGCGCGGCGAGCCACTCGACGATGCCGCGCTGGAAACCGCCTGGCTCGAAACGACGCGCTTCCACGGCGATCCGGCGCTGCCGAGTGCTCTCCGAACCACTACGCGCCCGACCGCCCGCCGCGCCCTCTCGGCCGGTGACGCCCTCCGCGCCTCCGATCTCGCCTGGCCGACGGCCGTGGACACCGGCGATGCCATCCGTGTTCGCTACGCGCGGCGCGGCTTCGCCCTCGTGCTGGACGCGCAGGCCCGCGAGCGAGGGGCCGTCGGCGAGACCATCCGGGTCCATGCCCGTGCGACGGGCGCCACCTACCGCGTTCGCCTCACCGCCCCCGGCGAGGCCGACTGGCTCGAAACCCTCTGACGATACCTCTCTGACCGCTGCTATGCGCCTGCTGACTGCTTTCCTGTCTCTGCTGCTCGCCCTCGGGCCGAGCGCCCTGGCTCAATCGCTCTATGCCGACCCCATCGCGCGGGCGCCCGGCGATGTGCTGACCGTCGTGCTCGCTGAGCGGACGACCGCTCTGCGCCAGAGCGACTACGACGACCTCGCGCAGAGCGCCTACAGTGGGAGCGCCACCACCGGCGGCACCATCGCCGGGAGCTTCAGCCTGGATGCGAACTACACCTCTAACGCCTCGGCGGCCAACCGCACGGCGCAGAGCGACCTCCTGCAAGGCACGCTCACGGTTTTGGTGACAGGCACCGACGAGGCGGGCAACCTGCAGGTGGAGGGCGAGCGGCAGCTCAACGTCAACGGCGTCGGGCACCGGCTCCGCGTGGCGGGGCTCGTCCGTCCGCGCGATATCCGCTCAGGGAACGTGATCTACTCGTACCAGATCGCCAACGCCGACGTGGTCTACCGCCAAGACGGCCTGCGTCACCGCTTCTTCAGCCCCGGCACGCTCGTCAAGATCGGCGCTGCGGCGTTGCTCGTGGCCGCCGTCGTCTTCGGCGCGAATCAAGTGGCTTCGGCTGAAGCTCCCACGCTCGAACTCCCCGCCGAGTAACTATGCCTCGTTTTCTCCTCTTGCTTTTTTTCGTCGGGTTCGTGGGATCGGTCCACGCGCAGGACGTCGGCTCGGCGCTCGCCTCGGCGCGATTGAAAGACCTCGTCGTGCTCGAGGGCGCGGCCCCGGTGCAACTCGTCGGCTACGGCCTCGTGGTCGGCCTCGACCGCACCGGCGACCGCGCGCGCGGCAGCTCCGGTGCGCCGTACACCGTGCAGGGCATTGCCAACATGCTCCAGCGCTTCGGCATCGCCGTCGATCCAGCACGGCTTGGCGCCCGCAACGCGGCGGCCGTCATGGTCACGGCGACGCTCGATCCGTTCAGCGGCCCCGGCAGCCGCCTCGACGTGACCGTCTCGGCACTCGGCGACGCGCGTTCGCTCGCGGGCGGCGTGTTGCTCCAGACCCCGCTCCTCGACCCGCTCTCCAACACCGTCTTCTCCGTCGCGCAAGGGCCGGTCTCGACAGGCACTCTCCTCGCCGCCAGCGGTGGGACGAGCACACGCACCGGGCCGACCAACACGGGCCGCGTGCCGGGCGGTGGCCTGATCACCGCTGCGTCGCCGCTGAGCCTCAGCACGGACACGGCCGGGCTCTTTCTCCGCAACCCCGACTTCACCAATGCCGCGAAGATCGCCGAGACGATCAACGGCCGCTTCCCCGGCGCGGCCACGGCAGTACACGCTGGGCTTGTCAACGTCGCCATCCCGCCCGACGGCGGGCTTACCGGTCTCATGGCGGCGCTCGAAGCGCTGGAGGTCGAGGTGGACGTGCCCGCCCGCATTGTCATCAACGAGCGGACGGGGACCGTCGTGGCCGGGGGCGAGGTCCGCATCAGCGAGGTGATGATCACCTACGGCGGCCTCGTTATCTCGACGCAGCAGGACCTCGCGGTCTCGCAGCCGAACCCGCTCGCAAACGGGCAGACCGTCGCCACGACGGTCGGCTCGACCGACATCGACCAAGCGCCTGCCCGCAGCGTCGTCCTCCCGTCCAATGCCGACGTGAGCCAACTCGCCGCTGCGCTCAACGACCTCGGCATGACCAGCCGCGACGTGATCGCGGTGTTCCAGGCGCTCTCGCGCGCCGGGGCCCTTCAGGGCGAACTCGTCATCCTCTAGCCATGCACGTCAACGCCCTCCCATCTGCTACCCTCGGCCCTTCGGCCAACCCGCTGGACAAGGCGCGGACGCCCGAGGAGGCGGCCGAGCAGTTCGAGGCGCTCCTCGTGCGCCAATTCGTCGAGGCGATGACGAAAGACCTGTTCAAAAGCGCGCAGGAGAGTCTACCCGGCGCCCAGGCCGACGCGCAGCGTGAGGCGCTCGTGAACGCGCTCACCGACGAGCTAGTGGAGAGCGGCGCCATGCTCTTCCGCGACCTCTTGCTCCAACAGTGGCAGCAAGAGCCCCCTTCCGATGACCTCTACGGCCTGCTTGACGACGCCCCCGCGTGGTAGCCGACTTAATCCGCCCCCATTCGACCCGACAACATGAATACCGTGCTCTGCCCCTCGTCTCTCGTATCTATGACCGATGCGCTCCTGATCACGCTCGCCGACGAAAGCGAGACGCTCGCCCGCCTCGCCACCGCCGCCGCCGATCAACTCGCGGCGCTGGGCAGGGGGGCGATGGGCGACTTCGAGGACGCCAGCGTAGCAACGGCGGAGGCGGTCGCTGACCTTGGTCGGCTGGAGCAGAGGCGGACCCGTCAGCACCGCATGCTTGCCCGGACGCTCGATATGGACGACGACGCGCCCATTGAGGTGCTCGTCGGGCGCCTACCTGCGGATGAAGCCTCGCGGTTACGATCGGCGCGAGACCGGGTGCGAGCCGCCGCCGGCCTAGCGGATTCTCATTGCGATGCCCTGGCCTTCTCGCTGCACTACGCCGTCCAACTCGGGCGGGAGACACTGTCCGCATGGCGGGGGCTCGGCGCAGATCGGCCGGCCCACGTCTACACGGCAGCGGGCATGACAGCGGCTCCGACGGACGCGCGCCCGCTGTTCAACAACGCAGGTTGAGTCATGAGTTTGTTGAGCCTTTTCCAGACGGGGCGCCGTTCGCTGCGCGTGCTCGAAGCCGCTATCCAGACGGCCGGGCACAACATCGCCAACGCGGGCACGGCGGGCTACAGCCGCCAGCGCCTCGGCCTCCGCGCCGATAGCCTCGTTACGCAGGGCCTCCATATCACGGCACCGCGAGGCGCGTTCGCGGGCTCGGGCGTCTCGGTCCAATCCTTCGAGCGCATCCGCGACGGCCTGCTCGACGCCGCGGCGCGCGACGCGTGGGCCGACCTCGGCGCGGCCAATGAAGAGGTTCGCCTCGGCAGTGCTCTCGAAGGCGCCTTTGCCGTCGGCACGCCGGGGAGCCTGACCGAATCACTGTCCAGCTTCTGGAACGCCTGGGCCGATGCCGCCGATAACCCAACTGATCTTGGCGTCCGCACTGTGTTGCAGCAGCGAGCGGCATCGCTCGCCACCACCTTCCAGCGCCTCGACAGCAACCTCACCGAACTGACCGGGCAGACGCGCGAGGCGCTGGCCGATGGGGTGGGGGAGGTGAACGCGCTCACGTCGCAGATCGCGGCGCTCAACGAGCGGATCAGCGCTGCCCGCGCGTCGGGTACGCCTGACTTTGCGGCAGAGGACGCGCGCGACCAGGCCGTGCAGGCCCTCGCCGCCTTCATGCCCGTGCGCGTGCAACCCGGGGACGACGGCGCCTACACCGTGACGGTGCAGGGCATGGCCGTCGTGCAGGGCACCGAGGCGCTCGCATTGCAGCACACCGGCCCCCCCGATGCGGCCACCGACACCGTGCAGTTCGGTGGCACCAACGTCGCCTTCAAGCCGGGCGACGAGGGGGGCGGGCGCCTCGGCGGTTGGCTCCGCACGATCAATACGCACCTCCCCGAAACCCGCGCCAGCCTCGACGCCCTCGCGGCCCAACTCGTCGCCGATGTGAATGCCGCGCACGCGGGCGGCTACGGCCTTGACGGCGGGACCGGCCGCTCGTTCTTCGACCCGGCCGGGACGACAGCGGCTTCCTTAGCCCTCTCTGCCGATGTGGACGATCCCGCCGCCATCGCGCTGGCCGGAGCGCCCGACGCGCCGGGCGATGCCAGCGTCGCTCTCGCCCTGGCCGATCTGCGCGGCGCATTTGAGGAAGGGGCGGCGGGCATCACGGCGAGCGTGGGGCAGCGCCTCCAGCGCGCCTCTGCCGGTGCCCTCGCCGCCGATGCCCTCGTGGGTCACTTCGAGGCCATGCAGGCCGGCGTCTCCGGCGTCTCCATCGACGAGGAGATGACCCGGCTGATCGAGTACCAGCAGGCCTACGCCGCCTCGGCGCGCGTGCTCACGACTGCCCAGTCCATGTTCGACACGCTCCTGACGCTCTAGCGCCTTCTTGCCATGATGCGCCCCCTTTCCCTCTCGCTTGAACGCAGCCTCGCTGCCAGCACCCCCGACCGGGCCGTGTACCGGCTCCGCAGCACGCTCGCCGGACTGCAAGAGCAGGCGGCGACGGGCCTCCGCGTCAATCGGCCTTCCGATGACCCGCTGGCCTTCGAACAGGCGCGGCACTGGGAGGCGCTCGGGGTCCGCCTCGATCAGCACCTTCGGGCCGTTGGCGCGGCTCGCGTTTGGGTAGACCACACCGCCGTTGCGCTCGACGGACTGGCTGAACTCGCCACGACGGCCTACGAGGAGGGCCTCCAGGGGCTCAATGACACCCTCTCCGACGAAGACCGCGCAGCGCTGGCCGACCACATCGACGCGCTCACCGAGGAGATGATCGACCGCCTCAACACGCAGGTGAGCGGCGAATACATCTTCGGCGGAAACCGCACCGACCAACCGCCCTTCGCCGACGATGGCACGGCGACGGGCGGCGACGTGAGCGGCGCGCGTGTGCGGCGGATTGGGCCGGGCGTAGACCTGCAGATCAACATGCCCGGCGACCGGGTGCAGGATCTCGGTGGCGGGCAAACCGCCATCGGCGCCATGCGCGCCCTCGCTGACGCCCTCCGCGGGACAGGCGACCTCGAAGCCGCCGTCGCCGAGGTCACGGCCGCCCGTGACCACTTCATCGCACTCGGCTCCGAAGTCGGCGAGGTGGGCAGCCGTCTGAGCGCCGCCGAACTCCAGCTCAACGATACCAAACTCCAGGCCGAGCGTCGCCGCTCGGAACTCGAAGACGCCGACCTCTTCGACGTAGCGTCTGGACTACAACGCACCCAGGGTCAACTCGAAGCGGCTCTGCAAACCATTGCCACGCTCCGTCAGCGTTCCCTCCTTGACTACCTCCGCTAGTTCCCTCTCCGCTCACGCTCTGAAGCAGAACCTTCGTCAGCGGATAGTGGATCGCGAACATGATCTGAACGAAGATGAGCGCGGCATGGACACGAGACATCGGGCTACGGTAGCCGATGAACCCCCGCCGACCTAGGAGGCTCGAAAGACCTCCGGGATGAGCGCACCCTCGTAGAGCTTGACCGAGCTCCGAGAGCCCGGGTATACCCGCGTATCGTGCACCGTCGCGGCGTCGCTCATCGAGGAGACCCGGCACCATGGACTCGGTCGTCGATCACATTCGAGAATACGGGTTCGCGGGGCCGATCCCCCTTCTGCCCCCCGCCGAGTGCGAAGCTCGACTGGCCGCG
>JABDIZ010000226.1 GCA_013003465.1 Rhodothermaceae bacterium | reverse complement strand
GTCCGAGATGCGGAGCGTAAACGTGGCATCCGGCGGGATGGACGTGCCGTAGAGCTCAAAGCGGGCGAGCGCGAGGCGCGAACTCAACTCGGCCAGTTCGGCGCCAGCGGTCGCGTTGGCCTGCTGGAACTGCTGCACGGCGGGTATTACGGCGGCCACGACCTGCACAGCCGGATCGCTCAGTATGTCGCCGCTGTCGAGGAGTGCTTCAGTGCCCTCAACCGTCGTGAGTGGGCTGTTCTGCGCGATTTCGCGGGCCGCCGCAGCGGGCGTGCTCGTGCCGAGCACCTGTTGTACGATGGGGTTGTTCTCGCCGAGGTAGGTCTCGAAGTCGGTGAGGCGCGCCTCCACGAGGCCCTGCTGGAGTTCGAGCGGAAGGTCCTCGACGCCGAGCATGTTCTCACGCAGCTCCGCCTGCTGTTCCTCGGAGGCGTTGGCGTACTGGAAGGCGAGCACCGCGCGGCCCATCACCGGCGACGAGAGGATCGAGCCGGGGCCGAGACCGATGAAGGCGCCGAACTGGTTGCCCATCGGACGCAGCGCCTCGCGGTTGGCCGCGATGGCGTCGATGATGTCGCCGTACTGTGCCTGGAGGTCGGCATCGGCGGCGAGCGCGTTGATGTAGTTCTGCTCAGCCGCGCGGCGCCGCGCGATGACGTTGGGATCGCGGAGCCCTTCGACGCGGCCCGTGTAGGCCTTGCGGCTGTTACCGAGGCTGAAGTAGGTGTCCGTCAACTCGGGGATGCCCGGGGCGTCGGGGTTGCCCGCGATGTACTCGCCATAGACGGCCTCGCGGCTGGCGATGGCATTCAGGATGGCTGGCTCGTTGAAGTCACGCCGGAACTCCAGTTCAGCGACGGTCTGCATGCGCGTCGTCGAGCCGGGGTTGCCGAGCACAAAGACGAGGTCGCCGGGGTCCGTGCCTTCGGGCTGGAAGCGGAAGAAGTGCTCGACCTCCAGGGGGTCGCCGTTTTCGTCCACCGCGCGGAAGAGCGAGAAGTCGAGGCTGTAGCGGGGGTAGGTGAAGTTGTCCGGATCGCCGCCGAAGTAGCCCATCTGGGTCTCGGGCGCAAAGACGAGTTGGATGTTGTCGTAGCGCTTGTAGATGTAGGCCTTGTACTGGCCGCCGCTGTAGAGCGTGACGATCTGGACGCGGAAGCCCTCGCCGTACTCCGCTTCCATCTGCGCCTGGGCTGCAGCAATCGCCTGCTGGCGGGCCTGCTGACGCGCCTGGTCGCCTTCGACGTTCATCGCGGCACCAGCCACATCGCCCGTCACATCCTGAATGGCGATGAGCTGCTCCACGTAGAGGCCGTCCACCATCCGCTCCTCGTCCATGTCCTTCGCGTAGAAGCCATCCTCGTTGTAATCCACGCCGTCCTCCACGGAGACCTGCGTGACGCTCTGGCGGGCGCAGTGGTGGTTGGTGAGGATGAGGCCGGTCGGCGAGACGAACGAGGCCGAGCAGTAGGTCGCGAAACGCAGCGCGCCGAGTTGGGCGTGCTGGAACCACGCGTCGTCGGGCGCGAAGTCGTACGTTTCGCGGAAGTAGTCAAGCGGCGGCTCATCGAGCGTGAACATGCGGCCGTTGTCAAAGCGGCCCGCCTGGACGGCGTCGGCGGTAGCGGGCTGGGCACCGGCGGGTACCGCGAGGAACGCGACGAGGCCAACGAGCAACAAGAGACGAAGTCGAGTCATGGGGCTGGGGAGAGAGTGAGTAAACAGCGAAGCGATGCAGCCGAGCCGCTCGGGATAGGGCTATCTTTCAGGCGAACCCGCGAGAGTGGCGGAATTGGTAGACGCGCCAGATTTAGGATCTGGTGGGCGCAAGCCCGTGGGGGTTCGAGTCCCCCCTTTCGCACCAGCCCGGCGCGGCAACATAGCCGTGGCCGGGCTTTTTTCGGCATCCTAGGTCTGACCTCTCTTCCTATGCGGACGTTCCGCCCAGCGCTGCTGCTTCTCGCTGTCTTTATCGGGTTTTCGGGATGCACCCCCACGGAGGTCATCGTGCCCGAGGTCGTCCCGACGCCCCCGGCCCTCTTCGGGCGAGCGGGGGACGGCCTGCTCGAACGGCCTGACCTCCAGGCCATCGTGGACCTCCAGGTGCTCCGGCGCGGTGACGAGTTGGTCGAGCTCCTCAGCAGCCCGGACGCCGCCGCGCGCGCGCGCGCGGCCTTCGCCCTGGGCTCCGTCCAGCACGAATCCGCTGTCGGGGCACTCGTGGGGCACCTCCGCGATACCGACGCGCGCGTCCGCGCTGATGTCGTCTTCGCCCTCGGCCAGACGGCCGACTCGACCGTCGCCCCGGCCCTCTTCGACGCCTACGCCGAGGAGACGGACACCGAGGTGCAGCGCGAACTGCTGGAGGCGCTCGGCAAAACGGGCGGGCACCCCGCGCTGCGCCGCCTGCTGGCGCTCTCCGTCCCGCCGACGCTCGAACCGACCTGGGCCATGGCCGTTGCTCGCTTCGGCATCCGGGGCATCCACAACGCCGATGCCGTGACCCGTCTTGCCCTCCAGCTTTCTGCTCCGTCGGCGGATCTGCGCGAGGCAGCGGCCTATTACTTCGGGCGCGTGCGCGAGACAGCGCCGTGGGCCGAGGCCGCACCGCGCGTCCGCGCCTCCTTCGCCCGGATGGCGCCCGGCGACCCGGCAAAGATGCACCTCGTGCTGGCCATCGGGCGCCTACAGGCCTCCTCCGACGTGGGCCTCCTGATCTCGACCCTCAGCAGCGACCCCGACTGGCGCATCCGCACCAATGCAGCCCGCGCGCTCGGCAGCTTCGACCTGACCGAGCGCAGCCTGGGCGACGCCTTGTTCAATGCGTTGGTCGATTCCTCACCCCACGTTGCCGTCACGGCGGCGGGCGTGCTCGCCGGGAAGGACCTGACGCCGGAGCAGACGAACCGCGTGGCGCAGTGGATCGATGCTCACCCGGACGACTGGCAGACGGCGGGGGCCCTCCTCCCTTCGCTCGTCCGCGCGGGCCGTACCGAGGCCGTGCGCGACTGGCTCGATGCCCAGAACAATCCGTTCGCCGAAGCGCAGGCCCTCACCGCGCTCGGTTCGGCGGACGACCCGGCGACCCTCGATCACCTCTTCGACGCAGCCGAGGACGACGACACGCGCGCCGCCTACGCCGCCGTTCAAGCGCTCAAGCGCCGCTGGAGCACCACGCGCGCATCATCAGGACCCGATGCCGAGCGCTACTTCGAGGCCTTCGTCACGGCCCTCCGCCGAAATGACCTCGCCACGTCCAGCGCCGCCGCGCCCGTTCTCGCCGACTCGCTCTTCGCCCCCTTTAGCCACGGCGCCGTGCTCCGCGAGGCGTACGCCGGCATGGAGGTGCCGCTCGACGTGGAGCCGATGACGGAGGTCATCAAAGCCATCGGAGAGATTCGCGACGGCGAGGAGGTGAACTTCCTCGTGGACGTGATGATGCAGTCGGGCCATCCCGTGCTCCGGGAGGCCGCCGCCGAGGCGCTCAATGGACGGCTCATCGAAGGCATCGACGTGGAGGCGCGGGGGGGCGTGACCCTGCCCTCGACCATCCTGATGGAGTGGGATCAACTCATCGACCTGGGACGCCATCCGCTCCTGACGCTGGTGACCGAGCGCGGGATGATCGTGGTCGAACTCGATACCGAGCAGGCGCCGCAGACCGTGCAGAAGATCGCGCGGACGGTCCTCCGTGGCGAGTACGACGGCGTGCCGTTCCACCGCGTCGTGCCCAACTTCGTGCTGCAAGGCGGCGACTTCTACCGCGAGGACGGCTTCGGTGGCCCCGAGGTGGCGATCCGCAGCGAGTTCACGCGGCTGCGCTACCGGACGGGCACCATCGGGATGGCGAGTTCGGGCAAAGACACCGAGGGCGTACAGTACTTCGTTACGCACAGCCCCACGCCGCACCTCGACGGGCGCTACACGGCCTTCGGTCGGGTCGTGGCCGGGCAGGATGTCGCCGACGCCATCCGCCAGGGCGACGAGGTCATTGAAGCCATCATCACGCCCATGAGCGAGCGATAGGCTTCGTCAGTGGACCCACTCGGAAGCCGTCACGCGGTAGGACACGGTATCGAGCCCGTCGGCCTCTGCCCGATGGAAGAAGCGCATCCCGAGGCGCTCCATGAGCCGGATGGAGGCCGCGTTCGGTGCATCGGTGCTGCCCCACACGGCGTCGAAGCTGAGGTGGTCGAAACCGTAGGCGATCAGCGCACACCCGGCTTCTTGAGCCAACCCCTGCCTCCACCATGCGGGGTCGAGGCTCAACACGAGTTCGAGGGTCGGCGGTTCGTGGAAGCGCCAGAAGCCGCCACACCCGATCAGCCCGGTGACTTCGTCCTCGCGCAGACGCATGGCCCAGAGCCCGTGCCCCTCGCGCACAAACTGCCCGGTGCTCTGCTCGACAAGGTTCTCGACGTGCAATAACGGAATGATCTCGCCATCCCAGAGGTAGCGGCGCACCTCCGGCTGCATCCAGTGCCGGTGCAGCGCCTCCGCGTCGCGGGGCTCGACGGGACGCAGATGTAGACGGGCTGTAGGGATCACACGAGTAGGCATTCTACTCTCCCAAAAGCCGAAAGCCCACCGCCTCAAGCTCAAAGCCTCAGTCCTACTGCACAATCGCATCGTAGGTGGCCTGGTGTGGCGCGTCCATGTCAACGAGCAACTCGTAGGCCTCGGCGCGGCGCGGGTAGTCGGCCAGCAACGCGGCCAGTTCCTGGTACTTGGCCGTGAAGAACACATCGGTGGCGATGCGACGCGCGTTGAACTCGTTGTAGAGTTCGTTGATCGCTTGGAGCACCGCCAGCGCGTCCTCCCAGGCCTGCTGGTTCTGCGTGGCGAAGCGGTCGAGCACACCGTAGTGGTACGTGAACGAGGCGCGGCGGAGGGGCTCGAAGCGCGGGTCGAGCAACTGCGTAATGAGCGACCCGCGCGTCCGCTCGTCGCCGACGACGAACCACCCGGCGGCATCCACGCCGCGCGCCAGCTCCGCGATCCGCCGTGCGCGCTCGAAGTACGGCGTCCCGCCCAGTTCCGAGAACGAGTCGTAGTCGTAGCCGAGGATCAGGTTGGCGTAGAAGTCGAGGACGGAGACGAAAGGGTCGAAGGTATTGGGGTTGTAGATGAGCCCCTGCCCCTGCGTGTAGTTGAACGGCCCCCAGTCATTGTCCTGGAACAGGAAAAGCTGCGTGCGCTGCCCCGTCCCGTAGATGGGCCGACTCGCGCTGACGGTCAGTTGCGCCTCGAAGGTCGTCAGCGAGAGGTTGCGCGTGAAGGTGATCGCCACGGAGCAATCGATCCGCTCGTGGTTGAGGTAGATGTCGTCCGTCCACGACCGGTCGTTGAGGTAGCGCTCGATTTCCTGGTCGAGGTCGCCGAGGAAGGCGAACTCGTTGCCCTGCAGGGCGCTGTAGCTGACGGTGACGTTGCAGAGCAGCTCCTGCGCGTGCACCGGCGCAGCGAGCACCAGGAGGAGAACAAACGGGGCGAGGATCAGGCGGAATCGCATCGGTCGAAGAAAAGCCACGTGCGTATACTCTCAGAACCAGGCGGAATCTACGGCCACCTGGGACTCTTCCGAACGGTGCTCCTGTGGGAATTATGCGTGCCCGCCGTCCTGCTGTCCTCTTCTTCGCGCTCCTAGTCGCCGCCCTGCCCGCTCGCGCGCAACTGGCGGAAGGCGGCGCGCGGGCGCTCGCCCTTGGCCGCGCCGCCACGGCCCTCAATGGGACCGCGTGGGGCGAATTCAATCCGGCCGGCTGGGCGGGCGTCACCGCCAACAGCGCCGACCTCTTCGCCAGTCAGGCGTTCGGCCTGAGCGAACTGCGCACGGTCGCCCTCGCCGCCGCCGCGCCGACGCCTTACGCCACCATCGCGGCCAACGCGCGGAGCTACGGGTTTTCGGACTACCGCGAGACACGGGTGGGCCTCGGCGTCGCGCGGGCGATCCCGGTGAGCGCCTCGCGCGCCCTCGCCCTCGGCCTCCAGGTGCACCTCCACAACGTGTCCGTTGACGGCTTCGGCTCGACGAGCATGGTGACCCTCTCGGCGGGCGCCCAGGTGGATGTGCTGCCGGGCCTCCGCGCCGGGCTGCACGCACGCAACGTGAGCGCCCTCGGGCAAGACACCGAAGCCGAACTCGACACCCCGCTCTCGACGGCTCCGGCCGTCGCCGTGGGGCTGGCCTACCAGGCCTCCGCGCGCGCCCTCGTCCTCCTCGACGCCGAGAAAGACCTCGACTTCCCCCTCGCCGTCAGGGCCGGGCTGGAAATCGGCGTCGTGGACATTCTCGTGCTACGTGGCGGCGTGCAGACCGCCCTCACGGGTGATGGCACGGTACCGACGCGCCTGAGCGCGGGCCTCGGCATCCGCTCTGGCCCGCTCCGCGCCGACGTGGCCGTGGAGCGCCACGAGACGCTCGGGATGACGCCAGCGGTGTCCATCGGCGTGGATTTTTAGCATGAGGAGCGGCCTGATGCGTCTTGCGTGTTGCGTGTTGCTTAGTGCCCTGTTGGCAGTCGTGCTCGGCCTCGTGCCGGTCGTCCAGGCGCAGGACGTCCCTGCGGACTCGTCGGAGACCTCGCAGGAGGAAACGGCCCTCGAAACGCTGACCGAGGACGAGATCAGCGGCGACCCGACCGAGTTGCTGGAGCTGCTGGAAGGGCTGCGCGAAAACCCGCTCGACATCAACCGCGCCACGGCCAACGAGTTGGCGCTGATCCCGGCATTTTCGCCGCTGCTTGCCGAGGCGCTAGTGCAGTACCGTGAGGCCAACGGGCTGTTTAATTCGCTCCCCGAGATCCAGCAGGTCGAGGGCCTCACGCCCACCGTGTTCCTCGCAGCACGCCCGTACCTCACCATCGGGCGTCCGCTGCCCATCGTGGCGCCCGAGGCCTCGCCGTACCCCGAGGTGCCGCGCTTCGGCGAGGTCGTGCAGGGACTGCGCTACACCGTTACGCAGCGCTTCCAGCGACGCCTCGACACGGCGCGCGGCTTTGAAGGCCCCGATTCGGTGCGCGCCTTTGCGGGCTCGCCCGAACGCCTCTACACGCGCCTCCAGGCCCGCTACCGGCGGAATGTCTCGCTCAACGTCACCCTCGAAAAAGACCCCGGCGAAGTGTTCGCGTTCGACGGCCAGCCGGGCTACGACTTCGCCTCAGCGCACGTCGGCATCACCGATATCGGGCGCATCGATGCCCTCATCGTCGGCGACTTCGCGGCCGAGTTCGGGCAGGGGCTCGTGTTCTGGCGGGCGAGCGGCTTCGGCAAAGGGCCGGATGCAGCACGGGCACCCATCCGCAGCGGGCGCGGCCTCCGGCCCTACGGCTCGGTGGATGAAAACCGCTTCCTACGCGGCGCCGCGGCGACCGTCGCCGTTACGCCGGCCGTCTATGCCTCCGCTTTCGCCTCGCGCCGCATGCTCGACGCGGCGTTCGTGACCGTGGACTCGCTCGACGTGTTCGACCCGGACGTGCCCGTCGGCGTGGGCGAGAGCTTCGTGACGGGCCTCTCAGCCGATGGCCTGCACCGCACCGACACGGAGATCGCACGCAAGGACGCGCTCGGCGAGACGCTCGTGGGCGGCGCCCTCGAATACCGCCTCGACACGCGGAGCGTGGGCGGCACCGTCGGCGTCGTGGGCTACACCGCGACCTTCGACGACCCACTCGTCCCCGGCGACCGCCCGGACGAGGCGTTCGACTTCGCAGGCGAGCAGGCCACGATGGTGAGCGCCTACGCCAACGTGCGGTCGCGGACGGTGCAGGGCTTCGGCGAGGTGGCGCGCGCGCCCTCCGGCGCCATCGGCGCGCTCGGCGGTGTGGCCGCCGACCTCGGCAACAACGCCGACGTGCTGCTCCTCGCCCGCCACTACCCCCGCGACTTCGTGACGCTGCACGGCTACCCGTTCGGCGAGCGCAACGGCATCGGGCAGAACGAGACGGGCATCTACGGCGGCCTCCGCCTGAAGCCCTCGCGGACGCTCACCGTGGCCGCGTATGTGGACAGCTACCGCTTCCCGTGGCTCCGCTTCAGCGTGCCGCGCCCATCCACCGGCCACGAGACGCTGGTCTACGTCGAGCACCGCCCGCGCCGCTGGCTCCGCTGGTACCTCCAGGGCCGCACCGAAACGAAAGAAACGGGCACCGATGTGCCGAATGGCATCCCTGGCTCGGAGGTGGGGGGACTGCTGAGCGAGACGCGGCAGACGCTCCGCCTCCACGGCGAATACGAGGCCAGCCGGCGCGTCCGCCTGCGCGCCCGCATCGAGGGCTCGCGCTTCACCGAGCAGGGCGTGGAAGGCGCGAAAACGGGCGTGCTCGTTTACCAAGACGTGCGCTGGCAGGCCGTCCGCGACCTCCTCCGCCTCGACGCGCGCCTGACCTTCTTCGACACCGACGGCTTCGACGCGCGGCTCTACCAGTACGAGAACGACCTGACGGGCGTGTTTGCCATTCCGCTGCTGAGCGGCCGCGGCGTGCGCACGTACGTCCTTGCTACACTGGAGCCCGTGGAGGGGCTGCGGATTCAGGCCAAGCTGGCGGCGACGTTCTTCGAGGATGTGGTGCGGATCTCGTCGGGCAACAACCAGATCGAGGGCAGCGCCGTCCGCGACCTCGGCGTGCAACTCCGCTACACGTTCTGATTCTGTTTAGAAGATGGCTATTCTGCCCTGCGGAAGCACATAAATGCCGACCGTCGGGATCGTTTGCCTCAACGCATCCGGCAAGCTGGAACTCCCGCTGTACGACAGCTTCGCCTATATCGTGGAGTCGGAACCGCGTTCACACCGAGCCCACTTCCAGCCGGACTTCGATGTCGCCTCCGGCCCCATCGCTCACCTCGGCAACAAGGCGTTCCAAGCTGACCTCGACGCCGGTCGCGTCGGAGGATGGTTTGCTAACCAATTGTTCGACTTCTCAGGCGAAGGAACGATATACTTCCCGGTGATAGAACCGGCCCTCGGCGATGAACAGTGGTTTGGAGAAGACCAGGACTATGGAGCCCGGCTCCGTCTGGAAGTGCTTGCTGACCTACGTGATCTCCTCACCCGACTCATAGCGCACTCGCCGGAGCGTGGGGTGTATTTCACGACGGATTACCAGTTCGGACCAGGCCAGCCGATGCGCCGCACGAAATACACTATTGACTCCCTGCTTGATGAAGGGAAGCACGTTGGCATCCGATGGAACTGCCTGTATCACCTGCTCTCGGACCACCTGTAGAGTCCAGAAAGCCTACCCATTCCAATGGACCCGCTGAGCCTTCTCCTGCATCGACTCGACACAGCCTACGACCACAAGGCATGGCACGGGCCGACGCTCAAAGGCGTGCTGCGCGGCGTGGATGTGGCCGCGCTCGACCCATTGGATCTCAACCGGCACTCGTCGAACTACACGCTGGGCGAACTGATCGCTGGGGTGGCGGCGCACGACCTCTACCACGCCGGGCAAATCCAGCTCATGAAGCGCCTCGCAGCCGAATCCACGCTAGCCCCCTACACAGGCTAAGGGCACCGCGTTAGGGATTGCGAGCCCGCCCCGCTCGTCGCGTACACTGGGCCCGGTTGCTTCCCCCTCTTCCCCCCACCGTTCCGATGCGTGCCATCCTGCTTCTCGCGCTCGTCGCCCTGTCGGGCTGTTCGTTCTTCGGCTCTGACGACCCCGTCGTCTGCACACTGGAGTTTCGCTTGTACACCGTCCGCGTCGTGAACGAGGCCGGGCAACCCGTCGATGACCTC
>JABDIZ010000215.1 GCA_013003465.1 Rhodothermaceae bacterium | reverse complement strand
CACCCTCTCACCCTCTCTCTCATGTCCACTTCCGTCCTCCTCGCCGGCCAGCCCCCCTCCACCCTCTGCACCGATCTCGGCTCCGACGAGGGCGGGCTGCGCGCTGTTGTGGTCTACGGCTCGGTGCGCACGGAACGGGCGGGCATTCGCGCCGCACGCTTCCTCAAGACAGCACTCGAAGCACGCGGCCACCACGTCGATCTCATCGATCCGCTGGAAACCCAACTGCCGCTTCTCGACCGTACCTACTCGGAATACGACGAGGGCGAGGCACCGCCACCGCTGGAACGCCTCGCTGAGCTGTACCGCAACGCCGATGCCTTCGTATTCGTCACCGCCGAGTACAACCACGGCCTGCCCCCGGCGCTCAAGAACCTTATCGACCACTTCCTCCACGAGTACTTCTGGCGCCCGGCTGGGATCGTGAGCTACTCATCCGGCTCGTTCGGAGGCGTGCGGGCCGCCGTCCACTTGCGCACGGTGCTCGCCGAGGTGGGCTTGATCACGATCCCGTCGATGATGCCCATTTCGAAGGTGAGGCAGGCGTTGGCCGAAGACGGCAGCCCCGATGACGAGAGCTACGAGAAGCGCGCGGCACGCTTTCTGTCGGAACTGTGCTGGTACGCTCGTGCCCTCAAGGCCGCGCGGGCCGACGGCGTGCCCTACACCTGAGACCCGCCCCGGCTCGTAGCTTTCGCTCATGCCTCGACGCCTCATCACCGACCGCCACGTCCGCGACGCCGCGGCCGCAGGCCAGACTGAACTCGCCGTCACGCCGGACACGCTCGTGACGGCGCTCGCCCGCGATACGGCGCGTTCGCTCGGCCTGCTGTTCGTCGAGCGTACGTCCGAGGCCCCACCCTCGCCGGAGCGCGTCGAGGCCCCACCGAAGACACTCGCACTCGGCTGTGACCACGCCGGGTTCGCCTACAAAGCGGCGCTCCAGGCGCACGCCGAATCGCTCGGCTGGACCGTGACGGATGTCGGCACCACCTCCGAGGAATCCGTGGATTACCCCGACTTCGCCTTTGCCGTGGCGCGGCTCGTGCACCAGGGCACCGTCCGCTTCGGAGTGATGCTCGATGGCGTCGGCGTCGGCTCGGCGATGGTGGCGGGCAAGGTGCCAGGCGTCCGCGCGGCGCTCTGCCCCGACGTGTTCAGTGCCTTCAACGCCCGCGCGCACAACGACGCCAACGTGCTCACGCTCGGCAGTCGCACCATGGGCATCGAGGCCTGCAAGCGTGTCCTCGCCGAGTTCCTCACGACCGACTTCGAGGGAGGCCGTCACGCTCGCCGCGTGCAGAAGATCGGCGATGTGGAAGCGCGCTTCTTACCCGGCGCCTGAGCCATGCGTGCTGATGCTATCCCGCTGCGGCCTGTCCGCTCCCACGTCCTGCTGCCGCCGGAGGCC
>JABDIZ010000106.1 GCA_013003465.1 Rhodothermaceae bacterium | reverse complement strand
GGGCACGGTGCTCGTGCTGAGTGTATGGCTGCTGCGTCCGCGTCTGACGGAGGAGCGCATCGAGACGGCCGTGATCACGACGCTGACACAGGAATCGAGCGAGTCCTTCTTGGTGACCGGCAGCCTCAGGTTCGTCGCGCTCGCTGAACAGGAAGTCACGAGGCGCTGGGACGTGCTGCCGGGCGCCTTCTCACTGGATCTCGGTACAACACGCGCCGCGGTGCGTGTGCCCGGCCGCGTGGCCTATGGGTTCGATGTGCGCGCCATCGAGGCCGACGACATCGCATTCGGCGAGGACGGGATGGTCGATGTGGCGCTCCCGGATCTGGCCATCCTGGCCGTCGAGCCCGACCTCAACGCGATGCAGATCGAAACGGACGTGGGGCTGTTTCAGACGTACCGCGGGACCGGGCGCGAGACCGAGCAAGCCGCGCTCCGGCGGATTCCTGCACTGATGCGGGCGCAGGCGGAGGAGCACCTCGCCACGACCGTCCAGTCGCAGGTCAATTCCGCCATCGCCCTGGGGCGTATGTTGACGCCGGTGCTGGAGGCTGCGGGACTCGCGGATCCGCGTTTCCGCTTCCGGCTGAGCTCAGGTGCTACCATCGTGCTCGGCCAGAACGACCTACTGGAGTGGGAAGAGCCAACCGACTTGCCTCTCGATCTTCCGCGTTGATCTCTCTTCCCGATGGCTCGCCGCCGACCTGACCGCGATACGCCGATCTACCTCGACACGCCCACCGGGATCGTGACGACCGCGGGCACGCGGTTCCGCACGACGGAAGGACTGCTCCACGAGTTTGCCGGGCCGGTGTTCGCGCAGGAGCCGTTGGAGCGGCTGATCCGTCATGCTGAGGCGTGGTTGCGTGGTGGTGTCGCCCTGGCCCTCTGTGTGCTTCTGCTCGGTGTTCTATGGGTTCCGGCCTGGCTCGCCGGTCTCCTCGCCGTACTCACCTACACGGTGTGGGAAGGGGTGGCGCCCTCGGCTCCGAGTGTCGCTGGGGCGCGGTTGCTCCGGGTCGTCGAGCATCCGCTGGTCCAAGGCGTTCCGTACGTTATCGTGCTGAGCTTGCTCGGGATGGCAGGGCGGATTGATGCGGTCGTGGTTGGGCTGCTCGGCTTCGTCGGCTTCCGGCTGGGTGCCATTCAGGCACTTCTGCGGCCTCTGCTCGATCCACTCCGCGCCCGCCTGTTTCCGCTTCCTGTGCCCGATCAGGTCTTGCGTGCGTTCATCGTGCGGGCGGCGTTGCGGCACGGCGTAGCGCTCACAGAACTGACGCAACTGGAGCAAAGCGCGCGCGACGCCTGGCGGATGGGCCGGAAGTGAGTACGAGAGTGGATGCCTCCTACATGCGTTCTCCGGTCCTCAAAACGCCTACCTTGTCGCCCTACCGGATTCTATCTCTCTATGTCTGGTCACCAGTTTACGCCGCCGTGCGGCTTTGACATTGCTACCACCACCGTCGCGGAGACGCATGACGCGACGGCGATTGTCTACTGGGGCTACCGCCTGGTGATTCACCCCTCGGGGACGCTGTTCGTCCACGAGACGTACTACAACAAGCAGGAAGCCGAGCTCGGGTTTTCTTCGTCGCCCGCCCGCCCCTGCGGCGATTCAGAGGCCGAGGTGAAGACCGAACTCGAGTTGATGCTCGAAGGCCTCGAGGAGCCCGTCCTGCGCTACACGGAATATGGGGACCCCACCCAGGAATTCGGCCGGTACGACTGAGGACGAGGCCGCTGCTTAGTCGGCATCCCGCTGGAGCCAGAAGGCCAGGATGTCGTCCGCAAAGTGGGCGTCGGCGCTGCGCTCCAGCATGCTCTCGAGTAGCATCTTGATGGGCTGCGGTGCCTGGAGCGCCTCGCTGGCGGAGAGCGCCACGCCCGCCTCGCCGAACTGTTGGCCGCTCTTGGTCACCTGCTCGTTCAGGCCATCGGTGTAGCAGAGCAGCGCGCTGCCGGGCGGGATGGTGAAGGCCTTGTCGGTGAACTCGGTCTGCGGGTCGAGGCCGAGGATCAGGTCGGAGTAGTCGATGATGCCCGCGCCCTGCAACCCGACCAGGATGGGGCGGCAGTGCCCGGCGTTGCAATAGGTGACGCGGTCCCGAGCGGGCTCCCAGCGCAGCAGCAAGAGCGACGCGAACGTCTCTTCCAACACCTGATCCTGGATGAGCATCGCGTTGACGCGGCGCATCAGCGTGGCTGGGCTCACCGTCGAGCCCAGCATGGCGTGGATCGTGGAGCGGATGTAGGAGAGGAAGGAGAAGGCATAGAACTTGGCCTGCAAGCCCTTCCCCATGATGTCGCCGATGGTAAAGAGGTAGGAGCCGTCCGTGAGCTGGACCCAGTCGAAGAGGTCGCCGCCGCCGTCTTCCTTAGGCTGCGAGAAGAAGAGCGCACGGTAGCCTTCTTCGCGCGGCATCGTCTTCGGCATCAGCCGGTCCGAGAAATCACGGCCGATGCGCGCGTTGAGCTTGGTCTGGTAGACCTGGCTGCGCTGGATGATCTGCTCGACGCGCGCGAGCACGTAGTCGATGTCGAACGGCTTCGTGATGTAGTCGTCGATGCCGGTCGAGAGGCCCTTGGCGCGGCTCGCCTCGTCAGACTTGGCCGTGAGGAAGATGAACGGAATGGTGGCGGTGCGCTCGTTGCGGCGCAGGGCCTTCAGCAGCGCGAAGCCGTCCATCTTCGGCATCATGATGTCCGAGATGATGAGGTCGGGCGCGCGGGTCTCCACAAATTCGAGCGCCTCTTCGCCATGCTCGGCCGCCCGCACGTCATAGTGCTTCCCGATCCGGTACTCGAGGAGTCGCCGGAGCGTCGGGTTATCCTCGACGATTAGGACGGAATGCTCGTTCATGGGGAAGCCAGCGCATGAGCGCGTCCTGCGAAGAGGTTCAGAGTTGGTCGGCAGAAGGGAAGAGCGGGGCCAGGCTCTCGGGGGCCACGGGGGTGCGAATGACGAAGGCCAGCCGCTGGACGCCGTGGCTGGCCGTTTCGTAGGAGAGGTTCTCGGTACAGGCAATGAGCATGAGTAGCCCCCGTCCTCGCTCGGAAGGCTCGGGGTTGTGCACTGCGGCTCGTTGCTGCGTCAGGTGCTCGCGGAAGTCGAATCCGGCCGAGTTGTCCTCGATCTCGCAGTGCAGGCCGTGGCCTTCGGGCTCGATGCACAGGCGAATCATGGGGGGCGTCCCCCGAAAATCAGCGTGCTGCACGAGGTTGGCGATCCACTCGTGAACCGCCAGCTTCATCACCAACAGGCCGAACTCATCCACCACCGCGCTGAACTGCTCCTGCTCTACCCACTCGTCGAAGAGGGCGTGGACCTCGTCAATGACCAGGGTGAGATCGCGATAGCAGCGCTCGATCATGGCGGTGGGGCCGAGCGTCCGGGAGTGGGTGAGGGAAGTGGGCGACGATCAGCCGACAGGGTCAAGCCGTACCGGTAGGCGCAGCGCCGGTGGCCCGGCCCGCAGCGGGGGAGCGTTCGAGGGCGTCGTACGCCGCCTCTACCGTCGGGAACTGGCGGAAGACCTTGTAGGTCCGCGTCAATTGTACCACCACCTGAACGGGGCGGCTGACGCTCGCGAAGACCACCTGTCCGCCGATGGGCGTGAGCTGGCGGTAGAGCGAGAAGATGACGCCCAGGCCGGTCGAGTCAAGGATGCCGGTGCCGGAGAAGTCGAGGACGAAGTAGCGCGTGCCAGCACGGGTGTGCTCCTGGCAACTGGCCTTGAAGTCGGCCGCGTTGCGGAAGTCGAGCGCCTTGCCGACGCGGACGACGGCCGTGGTGGGAGTAGCCTTCTGAATCGTGAAGCTCATGACAGGGTTGGCGGTATAGCCTGCGGGGGGCGGAAAACGGCGCTGACTCCTCCTCCGGAAGGTGGGGCGACAGCGTTCGCGCCCTGTCTTGTCCAATATCGTACCACGGATGCGCCCAACGGGACCCTTCGTGTCCAGAGGGCGCGACAATCTGTGATTTCATTCGCATCGCTGGCCCTACGGTGCCCATCGCACCGCGCAGCCCTGTCGTCTGGGGCGCACGAGGAAGCCGCGGTGGCGCGTTCCGTAACGACGGGCGGAGGATTCGAAACGGGTCCCTGAAATTCCTGCCGGTATCTTCCGCGTTGACTGATCTAGGTTCTCGTGAAACACATCGCTCTGTTCCTGTTTGTAGGGATTGGCACCCTCATGGGGTGCACGCGCCCCTCCGGAGAGGCCATCCTGTCGGAGGCGGAGTTGGAGGAACTGCCCGACCAGGAGAGTTGGGATGCCGTGCTGCGCTTCAGCGAGGATGGGCGTCCGAGGCTGATCCTCGCCGCACCCTACGCGGCCCACTTCACCCAGGGCGATAGCTCAGTCACGCGGCTCGGCCCCGACCCCGAGCGGCGTGACAGCGCCCGGGTGCGCATCGAGCTTTTTGACGCGGGTGCCCCATCGGCCATCATTCGTGCGGACCGGGTGGACTACCAAGACCGCACGCAGCAGTTCGTAGCCGCGGGCGCCGTGGATGCCGATCTGTATCAGGCCAACGGCACGCGCCTCACCGCCGGGCGGCTCACGTATGAATCGGAGAGCGGGCTGTTCACCGCCGAGGAAACGGTCATAGTGGTGACGCAGGATGGCCGCCGCTTGGAGAGCGAACAACTCGTGTGGGACCAAGCAGGCGGGCAGCTGAACGTTGCCGGTCGTTTTCGCTTCACCACGCCCGGCGAGCGGATCAACGGGGTCGGGCTCGTAGCCTCGGAGGATTTATCTCGGTACTCGTTCTCGCAGGCGACCGGCGAGTTGGAGGTCGAGGAATGAGGAGCATCGGGGAAAGGGAGAAAGGGGGAAGGGGAGAACGGAAGAGCGCCAGGCGAACTTGGACATTCCGCGTGGTTCTCTTTCTCTCCCTCTCGCCTATACTCCCGCTCTTCCTTGCTCAGTCCGCGCAGGCTCAGACTCGCCTCGTCGAGTTGATCAACGCCGATCAGGTCACCGTCGAGTCGGACAGCGTGCAGGGGATGGTGCGCCGCTTGACGGGCAACGTGGTACTTCGCCAGGACACGACGATGCTCTATGCCGACCGCGCCGTGCAGGTCGAGGCGCGTGGCGAGGTGGAATTGGAAGGCGCTGTGCGGATTGTCTCGGGCGAGGTCACCCTCCGAGCGCCGCGCGTGACCTACGACTCCAACGCGAAGGCAGCCCGCGCGGAGGGCGACGTGCGGATCGAAGATGAGGAGACGGTACTGCTGGCTCCCTCGGCCCGGTACCTGACGCGCACCGAACAGGCGTTCTTCGAGGAGGGCGGACGCCTGCTTCACGATGGCGCCGAATTGACCGCGCCGCGCGGCACCTACGACGCACAGCGCAAGCTCGCCACCTTCGCCGACGGGGTGCAGCTGGAGGATTCGACGGCCGTGCTCACCAGCGAGCGCGGGACGTACGACACAGAGGCTGAGCGGGCCAACTTCGCCGGGTCCGTGCGTCTCCAGCAACGCGGTGTGCGGCTCTACGCGGATTCGCTCATTCATGTGCGCCAGACGGAGCAGTCAGAGGCGTTCGGCCAGGTCGTGGTCGAGCGGCTCGGCGATGCGGAGGCGGGTCCTGATGGCGGCGGTGCCCCCGACTCCACGCGGCGCACCTTGCTCTTCGGGGCATTCGCCGCGCATGACGCGCAAGACCGTACGAGCTACGTCGAAGGCACAGAAGACCGCGATCCGCTCCTCGTGCAATTGCGCACCGACTCGGTTGGCGTGACAGACACGACGCTCGTTCGGGCTCGCCGCTTCGACGCGCTCCAGCGCGACAGCCTCGGCGGCACGCTGATGCGTATCGTCGGGGTGGACGCGATCCGGTTGGTTCAGCCGCGCATGGCCGCCCTCGCCGATTCGGTCGTCTTCGAGCGTCTCGAACCTTCCGATTCCACGGCCGCGGTCACCGACCGGCTCGCGCTCTTCGGCGAAGCGCGCCCCTCCATCTGGTTCGACGACGCCCAGATCACGGGCGACACCCTCATCGCCTACGCCCGCGCGGAAGCCCTCGACTCGCTCGATGTGCTCGGCAACGCGTTCGTCGCGCAACTCGACACCACGCTCGGGCGCATCCGCCAGATGCGCGGGCGCCGGATGCAGGCCCGCTTCGTCCGCGATTCGTTGCGCGCGCTCGCCATCTGGCCCAACGCGGAAGCCATCTAC
>JABDIZ010000159.1 GCA_013003465.1 Rhodothermaceae bacterium | reverse complement strand
GTGTCCGGGTCGAGGCGCGCGCCGCCGGCGACGGCCACGTCCTCGAGCAGGTCGAGGTAGGCCGGGGCGTGGACGCGTTCGAGCGCCTCGCGCGAGGCCTCCGGCGTGGGCAGCCGCGCCATCTCATCCCACAGCCCGTCGGTTTCCAGACGCGCACGAATGGCGGCCAGGCGCTCTGGCCGTTCCGGGTGTCCCGCCTCGACGTGGTGGACGTGCGTCGGGTCGAAGGTGAAAGCAGTCAAAGACAGGGGGTGAAGGATCTAGGCGAGGGAGACACGCAGCGGGCTCAGGCCGTACCCACGAGGGGCAATGCCACGGCTTTTGGGAAACAGACGTACGGTTTTTCGACCACACCGGCCATCGCGCTGACGGCCGTCACATCCTGTGCCTCCGAGAGTTCGCGCAAGCGCCCGTCGCGCTCTAGGATGGCGATCACATCGCCGCCAAGCCGGTAGGCGTCGTTGCGTGCCACGCCGGTCGCGAGGACATAGGCCGTGTTCGCTTCGGCCCTGGCAACCGAGGAAAGGCCTTCCGCCACGAGCCACTGGGCCACGCGGGCTTGCCATGCCGCGATAGTCTCAGGGGACGGAGCCGCCGGGAGGAACGTGGTGCGCGGGAGATCGCGGTTCAGGAAGCGTCGGGCGAGATCGGCGAGGAGCGGATCGCGTGCCTCGGCCCAGCGCTTGAGGCTGTAGAGCACGTCCGTGTCGTCGAGGGCGACGAAGTGATCGAGCACATCGGGGCGGTCCACGTCGGCCGCAGTGACGCCGCTCGTGAGGAAGAAGGTGAGGCAGGGCGCCGTAGCGGCGAGCGCAGGGTCGGAGGCCGTCCACACCATCCGGGCGCGGGCGAAGGCGGCGCGGAGCAGGTGGTCGGCGGCCACGACGGTTTTGTGGCGGTACACCTGCCAGTACATCAGCCGACGGCTCAGGATGTAGTTCTCGATGGCATACGCGCCCTTCGCCTCGATCACGATCCGCGCTTGTGGGCCTCCGTGCGCCGGATGCACGCGCATCGTCTTCAGGATCCGCTCAACGCCCACCACGCCTTCGGCTACGCCCGTGTAGAACGAGTCGCGGCGGAGGTAATCCAGCCGGTCCATATCGAGTTGGCTGGCGATGAGCGTGTGGAAGAAGGTGCGGTCGTAGTGCCCGTCGAAGATGGCGAGCGCCGTGTCGAGCGCGCCGTCCAGGCGGTCGTTGAGGCGAGCCATGAGTGCGCGGCTCATGCGCTCGTGGTGGTGCACGGTGCCGTCGGGGGCGGGCGGCAGCAGCTCTTCTTCGAGCGTGTGCGAGAACGGTCCGTGGCCCACATCGTGCAAGAGTGCAGCGGTGAGTGCGCCCTCTACCTCGTCGGTCGCCATCACGGTGCCTTTCTCGCGGAGCGTCATCAGTGCCTCCTGCATCAATGCCATCGCACCAAGCGCGTGCTCGAACCGCGTGTGGACAGCGCCGGGGAAGACGAGGAACCCGAGGCCGAGCTGCCGGATACGGCGCAGCCGCTGGAACGTCGGCGTCTCGATCAACCGCAGGATCAGCCCGCGCGGGACGGAGATGAAGCCGTGGACGGGATCGGAGAAAAGCTTGAAGCGGCTGGACACGCAGCGAGGGAGAAGGGCGGAAGGGAAGAGGGTAGTTTACGGGTGCCGTCTCGAATGCATGGTACGCGTGCCGTCAGCCCATCCACCCGTTCACCTGCCCACCCGTTCCCTGCCGTGCTGCGTGGAAGGCCCGGCGGACTGGCTGCCGAAGGCGCGCTATGCCGTCGAGATGCTGCTGCTCGGCCTCGGGCTGGCCCCGGCATGGGTGGAGCGAGAGGAATTGCCCGAGGGCGCGCTCTACTACGGTCCAGAGCTAGAGGCAGCCGAGGGCGCTGCCGTGCGCATCCGTCTCGCCCCAGAGACGACCGCCTACTTCGAGGCGCCGCACGCCTTGGATCCGGCGCGGTGGGGCACGTTGCGCTGGGAGGGCACGGACTGGCCGTTGCCTTTTGGCGCGAGTGAGCAAGCCGTTATTGCGAATCAAGACGTCATCGCCTCGGCCTTCTACTGGCTCGCAGGCGTGGCCGAGGCCACGACGCCGGACCGCAACGTGCACGGTCGCTATCCCTACGAGGCTTCGCCGCAGGCCGCGCTCGATTCCGTCCTGCTCCCGGCGGTGGACGCGTACCGCGCCTGGCTCGGCGAGCGTCTCGACGCGCAGGGGATCGCGATCCCCGGACGAACGTGGGAGGGCAAGCCCTGCGCGGTCGCGCTTACGCACGACGTGGATTTCGTGCGTCTTCATCGGTTCGGCGCCTTCGCCCGAGGGGTGCGCGCACGCGATTGGAGTCGGGCGAGCGAGGCCTTCACTCGACTCGACCCGCGGCGCGACAGCCTGCACCGCCTGCATGACGACGAGGCGCTGCGTGGCGTCACGGCGACCTATTTCGTCAAGGCTGGAGCGAGCGCACCGGAGGACGTGCCCTATCGCCTTGATGTGGCCTGGCTGCGCGCGTTTCTCGCCGATCTCCAGCGCGGCGGGTTCGAGATTGGGCTGCACCCGAGCTACCATGCCCACGACCACGCCGAACGGCTTGCGGAGGAGCACGACCGCCTCGCATCGGTGCTGGATGCGCGGCCGGAGGCGGTGCGGATGCACTTCCTACGCTGGACCGCGCCCACGACGCCGCGCCTCCTCGACGCCGCCGGATTTCGCCTGGACAGCACGCTCGGCTTTTCTGCCCACGAAGGCTTCCGCCGCGCCACGAGTCATCCGTTTCGCCTCTACGACCTCGGCGCCAACCGTCCGCTCGATTTGTGGGAAGTGCCCCTCGCGGTGATGGACACCACGCTGTTCACGCATCATCAGCTTGCGCCCGACGCTGCCGAAACGCGCATCGCGGCCGTGCTCCAGGCCGTGAAGCGGGTAGGCGGGTGCGCGGTGCTGCTCTGGCACAGCACGCTCTACGATGAACGTCGCGCGCCGGGACAGGGAACAGTGTTCGAGCGCACGCTGGACCGCGCCCTCGCCGAGGGGGCGCACGTCGGGAGCCTCCGCGATGTGCTCGCTGCATGGTCCTGACCGCCGTGTTCTGCCCTCATGAGCGGAACCAAGAATATGCGACTGAGGGGCCCATCAGAGGAACGGACAGGGCGTCGTCACATACAAGCGCACACACCTCTCGCTCGCATCGTTTCGGGCTCGTCCTTTCGTACCCTGCATGTCTCTACCTGATACGGCCCAGCGCGATCAGTTTCGCGCGCTCCTCGACGACCTCCCGATGGGCGTCAGTGCCTATCGCCTTGACGACCTCGGCGACGCCCGCTCGCTTCGCCTTGTCTATTCCAACGCGGCCGCTGGGCGCCTTACGGGGTTGGATCCCGAGGAAGAGGTCGGGCGGCTGCTGACCGAGATCGCGCCGGGGGCGTGGGAGACGGGCCTTCCTGAGCAGTATGCGGAGGTGGTCCGCACGGGCGCGGCGCGCGATTTCGGTGAGATCGTCTACGAGGACGAGCGCATTCGCCGCGCCGTCTACAGCGTCCGGGCGCAGCCGCTGCCGGACCAGAGCGTCAGCATCGTCTTCGAGGACGTGACCGAGCGGCACGAGTTGAACGCGTTGCGGAAGGCGCAGGACGCCCTCGCGGAGACGGAGGCGCAGTACCGGTTTCTGAGCGAGTTTCTGCATCAGCAGATCTGGACCGCCCAGCCAGATGGACACCTCGACTACGTCAACCGCTACATCCTCGACTACTTCGGGCGCACCGAGGAGGAGATGATCGGCGCCGGATGGCAGGACGTGGTCCACGCGGACGACCTGCCCACCGTGGTCTCGCAGTGGACCCACTCGCTCGAAACGGGTGAACCGTACGAGGTCGAGTTTCGCCTGCGTCGCGCTGCAGACGGCGACTTTCGCTGGCACCTGGGCCGGGCCCACGCCCTCAAGGACGACGAAGGGCAGGTCGCCAAGTGGTTTGGGACCAACACCGATGTGCACGCGCACAAGACGCAGGCGCAGACGCTCGCGGACTCCGAAGCGCGCGCCCAGGCGCTCTTCCACGCTGTCACGGATGTCGTGCTGGTCTATCCGATCGAGGACGGCAAGCCGGGGCCGCTTCGCATGTTCAACGAGGCCGCGCTTCGCCTCTACGGGTATTCGGAGGACGAATTGGCCACCATGACGGTGTCCGATTTGCTCGCGCCCGGAGCGCCGAGCGTCGACACCGCGCTGGAGCGAATCTTCCGCGAGAGCCGCGCGACCTTCCAGTCCGTGCACAAGACGCGGGAAGGACGGCGCGTGTCGATGGAGACCAACGCGCGCCTGCTCGAACTCGGTGACCAACTCTACGTCTTCGCCGTCTGCCGTGACGTGACCGAGCGCCGCGAGTCCGAACGCGAGATCCTACGCCTCAACCTGCAACTCGAGCAGCGGGTCGCGGAGCGTACGGAGCGTCTAGAGCATCTCACCGAAACGCTCGCCGAGCGGGAGCGCCAACTCCTCAACGCGCAGCAACTGGCGCGCGTTGGAAGCTGGTCGTGGAACGCGCAAACCGATCAGGTCGAATGGAGCGAGGTACTCTACGACGTGCTCGGCCTCGCGCCTGACGACTTTGAGCCCTCGCTGGAAGGCTACCTCGCCCTGTTGCCCGAGGAGGACCGCGAACACCTCGGCGGCATCGTTCAAGCAGCACTGCAGACCGGCGAGCCCTATGCGCTTGAACACCGACTCGTCCGGCCCGATGGCTCGCTCCGACACATCAGCAGCCGGGGTGAGGCGATCCTCGGAGAAGAGGGGGAGGGCATCGGTTTGCGTGGGATTGCGCAGGACGTGAGCGAGCGCGTGGAGGCGGAGCGCGAATTGCGCCGTACGCACATGCAGCTCCAGCTCATCGTCGATTCTGCCGCTGACGGCATCTACGGGCTCGACCTCCGGGGCCATACCACGTTCGTCAACGCGGCGGCCGTGAACCTGACCGGGTGGAGCGCCGAAGAGATGCTCGACCGCCCGCAGCACGACGTGATCCATCACCATTACCCTGACGGCTCGGCCTACCCCCGCGAAGTCTGTCCCATCTACCAGGTCATGCAGGACGGCGAAGCGCGGCAGGTGAAAGACGAAGTGTTCTGGCGGAAGGACGGCACAGCGCTGCCCGTTCAGTACACCAGCGCGCCACTCTTTGACGGCGACACCATCGTCGGCGCAGTGGTCGTCTTCCGCGCCCGTGAGCACGACGAGGCGGATGCATAGTCCGGCACTCATTGTTTTCGCCAAGGTGCCGCAGCCGGGGCGGGTCAAGACGCGCCTGACGCCGCCGCTGACGCCCGACGAAGCCACCACCCTCTACGACGCGTTCCTCCGCGACAGCCTCGACGCCTACGCGGACCCGGATGCGTTCGGTCTCGGCGAGCCGGTGGCCGTGCGGCTGTACCTCGCCGGTACGGAAGCAGTACCCGATGGACTTGTGCCGGACGGCGTGACGGTGCACCGGCAGCAGGGCGAGGGGTTGGGCGCGCGGATGTTGCGCGCCTTCGTCGAGACGTTTGCCGCCGGGCACGAGCGGATCGTCATTATCGGCACGGACCATCCGACGCTGCCGCTCGCGTTCGTGGGGGAGGCCTTTCGCACGCTCAAACGGCTGTTCACCGTTGCCCTCGGGCCGAGTGCGGACGGCGGGTACTACCTCCTCGGCCTGAACGAATTGATCCCCACGCTCTTCGGCATGGAATACAGCCACGACGCCGTGTTCGCCGACACGCTCGCGCGCAGCACAGCCGCCGGGGCCGAGCCCGTCGTGCTCCCGCCGTGGTACGACGTGGACGACGCCGACAGCCTCCGGCGCCTCGTGGACGAATGGCGTGACGAGGTCGCCGTAGGACACCGAACGGCCGACGCGTTGGAGGCACTTTTGGAGGCGCACCCGGACCTGGGCTAGCTTCCTCGCCCCTCGGTTCCCTACACACCCCCTGTTCGTATGTCCTCCGCCTCTGCTACGACCGGCGCCCACCAGCCCGGCCAGTCCCTCGCCACGGGCGGCGGGGCGCTCAAGACCCTGGAACAGTTCATCATCGAGCGACAGGGCGACGTGCCTGGCTCGACGGGCCAGTTCTCGCGCCTCCTCCGCGACCTCTCGCTCGCCGCCAAGATCGTCGACCGCGACGTGCGCAAGGCGGGCATCGTGGACATCTTCGGCGATTCGGGCGAGATCAACGTACAGGGCGAGGTGCAGAAGAAGCTCGACATCCTCGCCCACGAGGAGTTCGTGCGCGCGCTCCGGCGCGGCGGCGAAGTCTGCCTGATCGGTTCCGAGGAGCATGACGAGGCTATCCCTATCCGTATCGAGAACTGCCAGGGCAAGTACATCGTCCTCTTCGACCCGCTCGACGGCTCCTCGAACGTGGACGTGAACGTCTCCATCGGCACCATCTTCTCGATCTACAAGGTGCCCGACGACCACGACGGCGAGGTGACTGTCGAGCACGCGTTGCAGCCGGGTCGCAATCAGGTGGCGGCGGGCTACGTCGTCTACGGCTCGTCCACGATGCTGGTCTACACGACAGGCAACGGCGTCAACGGCTTTACGCTCGACCCGAGCATCGGCGAGTTCCTGCTCTCGCACCCTGGCATCCGAACGCCCGAGCAGGGCACGATCTATTCGATCAACGAGGGCAACTACAACTCGTGGGACACGGGCCTGAAGCGCTACATCAAGTGGATGCAAGAGGAAGTGCCCACCGACTCCCCGAAACGGCCCTACACGAC
>JABDIZ010000126.1 GCA_013003465.1 Rhodothermaceae bacterium | reverse complement strand
GCCTTTGCTTGGTGAACCGGACGAAATCGAGTCACCTACGCGACTCATTCGATCAATAGCCCAACCGAACTTCGCGTAGACGAGCCCCGAACGCAGTCAGGAGGGCCCTGATGTCGACGTGGAGGATCCCACGGCATCGAGCGCTCGGCGTGATGCCCTGCTGCGCCGCTCCAACCCGACCGATCATACAGGTGCAGGGGGCGGTGCGTGGCAAGACAGGCACTCGCCAACATGAACCGTAGTCAGTGCAAGCCAACCGTCGCCGGATCAGCGGCGCAGGGCATCGCTGACGCGGGAGGTTTCTTCAGATGGCAGGCTTCCCGTTCCGACCCGCACCCTCATCGGAGCCTTCACGTTCGGTCTGTTGCAGACCGTGAGAATAGCGGCAGAACATCAGGACGTTATGTCGCCGATAGGCTAGTCGTCCCGAATGAACTCGTTCACACGCAGCCGCCCTACCTCCAACTCCTCGATCCGAAGCCGCTTTACTGCCGCGCCTTCCACGGCGAGCCGCTTGATCGCCAGCCGCCCGATCGCGAGCGCGCCGACCGCGAGTGCGCCGACCGCGAGCGGGCCAACGATCATAAAGCCGAGAGCGGTTGCCACGCGGACAAAGGCGAGTTGCGAGCCGGTCTTGGGATAGGTCACGTCACGTCTCTTCATGGTCGGGGCGGAATAAAGGATGGCGGCTCACCCGCGCAGAGGGCGACGGTCGCGGCAATCGTCGCAACGAGCGCGGCAGCGGAGATCCCGAGGCAGAGAGCTCGCGGTTCCAGGGTTTGTCGGTGAAGTTGTGGGGGTCCATACCTACTCTCTCGAAACGGGCGTAACACGAGCTCGGTCAAATCATGGGTCGTGCCGCCTTAGGTTTCCAATCACACTTGATTGTCAGGAATGAGCTCGAAGCTCATTCCCGCGTGCTCGGTGATGCGGTCGCGCAACAACGTGCCCATCGCCGCGGCCGGGGTCCAGAAACCGCCACCTACGGTGATGTTGCCCTCGTCCTCGGCCAGACAGAGCGCCGCTTCCGTCAACATCAGCGTTGTCGATCGCACCCCCGGGTCCCCTTGCCCCGTGATGCGCGCCTTCAGGATGGTGCCGTCGGGCATCTCTCCCACCTGCACCAACTCGTAAGAGCCAGACTCGCGTACCTCTTTGCTCGGTCCCTCGCCCGATTTCGGCAGCACGTAGCGTTGGAGCAGGCCGCGCGTGGTCGGGATCGCCATGGCGATCAAGAACAATCGACCGAAGATCGTAGATCGCATCGCCGCCCCCCAGCCGCCGATGCCGCTCCGGGTCAGCGCGGTCTCCTGATAGCGGAAGTCGCGCCCATACGGGTACTCCATGATCGCATTGCTGCGCCGCACGACCTTGGAATTCATCGGTCCCATGAAATAGGGCTTGGTCCAGGCCTGCAGATCGGGGTCCCAGGTCACCTCGACCGGCATCATGCGGTCCGGCCCGTCCGGCCCCTGCCGTTCGCCTTCGGGGCAGAGCGCATAGGGGTCCTTTGAGAGCCGGTCGAAATCCGGATCGGTTTCGCGCAGCCGCATGGCATTCAGGAAACTCGCAGCGGTGCCGCCGCTGAAGCCGCCTTTCATCCGCGTCACCCGGGTTGTTACGCGCTTGCACGGCTTTCCATAGCGGGCCAGCGCAGCATCTTGCAGGAACTGCACGCCGAGATCGGAGGGGATCGAGTCGTGCCCGCAGGCATGTACGATCCGTGCGCCAGTCTCCCGCGCCCTCTGTTGATGCAGGTCGATCATTGCCCGCATCCACTGGGGCTCTGCCGTCAGATCGCAGTAATGCGTGCCGTTTTCCACGCAGGCCGCAACAAGCTCGCTACCATGAAGCGCAAAAGGCCCGACAGTCGAAACGACCACCCGCGTCCGAGCGGCCATGGTGCCCAGGAACGCCGTGTCATGGCTGTCGCCCACCAGGATCGCGCTCGTGCTGCCCGTATCGGGCAGATCGTCGTGCACCGTCTCCAGCTTGTCGCGGTTTCGACCACCCATGGCCAGCCGCAGGCCGGATTCTCCGCACCGCCTTGCCAAATGATGCGCGGTGCGGCGCCCGGTGGCGCCGGTCGCACCCCACAGCACGATGTCGAATTCTCGCTCCGCCATTAGCCTAGATTCTTCGGCTGCAGGCCTTCGTCGGTCTCGTCCGCTCCCGAATGGCGCAACTCGAGTTCGTCAGCGCGCCAACAACGGCGTTCTTGTCGGGCAGCGGGATCGTAGTACCGACACGAGGGTTTGTCATGGCGCGGTAAGCCTCCCTTTGTGGGTGCAGTCACCCGTAATGGCGCTCTCGGTCACGATCAGGGTGTTTCCGTCGAATGTGAACTCCCAGGTGTCGAACGTGGTCTAACAGGGTGGCGCTTCAGCCGCGCCGGGGACGAATGGTACAGGCGAAGATAGCAACCGGTGGTAGCGCGGCGAACACAGAGCCGCCGAGCCCAGCGTCGGCGTGTAGCCGCGGGTTATGAGTCCCTGTTGATGGCGCCCGGTTGCTGCCACACCCGCTCGAACTCCTCCAGTTCGATCTCGTGGAGCATGGCGCGGTGCTCCGGCTCCAGCGTGGCGGGATCAAGCGGGCCTTCGGGAAGCTGACCGTATGTGTCGGCAGCGTGCTCCTCATCGTAGCGCAGGATCGGACCGCCGTCGTAAACGCTCACGCTCCGTGTGAACTCACCCGCGTCGTCCACCTCCCAGTAATCCCAGCAGAAGCCCCAGTCGTCGAAGCGGTCCCCTCGCAGCTCTTCCCATCGGAACTTGTAGTGTTGCATCAGGCGAAGCACAGAGCTGCAGAACAGTTTGTCACTCAGCCGCACAACGCGGCAGAGCAGTTGGACGAGGCAACGTAGACGCTGACGGTGGACAGAGGCAAGAGCGCTGAAGCGTTGTGTCGGCCTGCAGTGGCGGGTTCTGCCGCCGTCCAGAGGGCGCTACCCGCCCACCGGCGTGCACAACTCTACGATCACGCCGTTGAGGTCCCGGACGTACGACACCGTCTGCCCCCACGGCTTCTCCGTCGGCTCCGCTAGGGGGGCGGCCCCGGCCTCCTTGGCCCGCTCGAACGCTTTGGGCACGTCGTCGGTCACGAGCGTGATCTCGAACGCCGCTGGCGGCGCAGCCGAGTCGGCGCGGCGGTAGTCGGCGTCAAAATTCGAGGAGGCGAGGGCGTCGGCTGCGAAGGCGAGCGCCGTCGGCCCCGTCTCCATCTCGGCGTACTGGCCCGACTCGTGGACGAACCGGCGGTCGAGGCCGAAGGCGTCCTCATAGAACGTGACGGCGCGCTCGACGTCGGGGACGTAGAGGATGGTGTAGCCGAGCCTCATCAGGAGTGGTTTGGGTTGGTGACGGCGCGAGGCCGCAGAACAGGGGGGCGCTCAGCCGCGAAGGGCGTGCGGCACAATGGTATGCTAGGACTGCTGAGGCGGAGGCGGCTCGGGAAGCTGAGGAAGTTCTGGCTCTTCGTCGGCTTGCAGCGGCGGGTTACACGTCATGCTGCAGAGTCTCTAGCTCAGATCGTAGGCGTTTGACCAGCGAAGCGCGGCCCTCGTTATCTGGCAGCGCGGTCAGATCACGGATCTTGCGCTCTAGGTCGTGCCGCCTACGGACCGTCTCGGCGTAGCGCCTGCGCTCGACCGCTCGCGCGGTAGAGTAGTACCAGTCGCGCAGGGCGTCCCAGTCGGAGGGCTTGGACTTCGGAGGGACCTCGATTTTAGTACCGAGAAACACGGCTGACTCGCCGCACCGTGGGCAGGCCACGTCGGTCACTGAGCCGGATCGGCGTCCGGCCCAACGGCAGTCGAAGCAAACCCAGTTGACCATGACGTGTAACTAGTACTTGAGCTGCAACGTGTGCGTGATAAGGTGCGAAATCTCCGCCTTATCACGCAACGAGCCGCATAATACGCAGCCCCTGCGCTATATCGAGCGCGGTGCGTCATAAGACGCAGCAGTTACGTCTTATGACGCATCGGTGTCCAGAACAGTGGTCGGCGTTGCCGGGTTGTCCACGGCAAATGCTGGCGCCACACGGCACGGTGCAGCTCTTGAAGAATCATCGCAGCAAGACTCCTGGACTGCCGCGCGGCGTAGGAGCGGCCACACCAACCCTCCCCCCGATGCGCCTCCTTCGCTTCGCCCTGCCGGGCCTCCTCGCCGTCTTCCTCGCCTCTCCCCTCCTCGCCCAATCCGCCGACGAGATTTTTGACGAGGTGGATCGCCGCCAGCGCCTCGTCGAGTCGCAGCGGGCCGAGATCCAGATGGAGATCGTGGACGAGCAGGGCCGCACGCGGACGCGCCAGATGCTCCTGCTCACCAAAGTCGGCGACGACGACCGGACGCAGTCGCTCGTCGTCTTCACCGCCCCGGCGGACATCCGCGGCACCGGCCTGCTGACCATCGAGACGGCCTCGGGCGATGAGCAGAAGCTCTACCTCCCCGCCCTCCGCCGCGTCCAGCGCATCGCGGGCTCCAACCGCGGCGAGCGCTTCGCGGGCAGCGACTTCACCTACGAGGACCTCGGCTCCCGCGACCCGGACGCCTACACCTCCACCCTCTTCCGCACGACCGACGATGCCTTCGTCCTCGATATCCGCCCCACCGAGGCCGCCGACACCGCCTACGACCGCATCGTCCTCGGCATCGACCGAGAGCGCTACGCCATCCTCCGCGCCGACTATTACGACGGCAACACGGTCGTGAAGCGCCTGCGGTCGTCGGACTTTGAGGAGGTCATCCCCGGCGTGTGGCAGGCAGGCCGCCTCGTGATGGAGGACGTGGCGAACGGCCGCCAGACCGTCCTCACATTCACCAGCCGCGACAGCGGCACGGCCCTCCGCGACGACCTCTTCACTGAGCGCCAGCTCCAGCGCGGCGCGACGGGCCTGTGAGCACGGCTCATTACCCTGTCATCCTGAGCGAAGCCCGTACGGCGACGTCGAATAGATCTGTGCCGGTTCCGTGGGCACTTCCCGGCAGCCCGTTTATGGCTGCCCCGAACCCGTGTGCCCGGCAGCGATCCCTCGATTGCGACGGCGGAGCCGTCGTCGCTCGGGATAACAGTTCGGGCGTGGGGTGGGGTGGGGTGCAAACGCTTTGGCTGGCTGCCCTGCTGCTGCTCGTTTTGCCTGTCTGTGCCCAAGAGGCGCCGCGCCTCACCGGCTACGTCGAGCCCTACGCCGCCGTGCAGGTGGGCGGCGACGGCGCCTTCCTCGCTGGCCGCACCCGTGCCCGCCTCGACCTCGACGGGGCGTTCGACCGGGGCGCGTACGTCGTCCGCAACGAGATCACGTACGACCTCCTGGGCGATTCGCTCGCGTACGACCTCCGCGAGGCCTACCTCGACGTGTTCTTCAGCACCGTTGACCTCCGCGCCGGACGGCAACTGCTCGTCTGGGGCGAAACCGACGGTGCGTTCATCACCGACCTGCTCGCGCCGCTCGATCTCTCGGAGTTTCTGACGCAGCCACAGGAGCGCCTCCGCCTCGGCGTCACGGCGCTCAAGGCCACCGCCTACCTCGGCGACGTAACGCTCGACGGCGTCTGGATTCCTGTCTCCCCTACCACGGCGATTCCTGCAGCGGGCGGGCCGTGGGACCCGCTGCCCGCCGAGGTGCTCGGCGTGCCCCTGGCCTACGCAGAACCCGAGCGCCCCGACGCGCGCCTCGCCACGAGCGAACTCGCCGCACGTTTGACGTGGAGCGGCCTCCCCCGGACCGACCTTGCCTTGCTCGTCCACGACGGGACGAACCGCGTGCCGGGCTTTACCAAGCACCCGGCGTTCTCGATCCCCGAGGGCCTGCGCATCGAGGTCACGCCCACGTACCGGCGCCGGACGGTGCTCGGTGCCACCTTCGAGACGGCGCTTCTCGATCCGGTCGTGCTGCGCGGCGAGGCGGCGTACGAATCGCAGGCGCTGTTCGATGAGCCCGTGCCCACCTCGCCGCTCGCCTTGCTCGATTCTACCTTCGCGGAGTCGCTGGAGCGTGGGTTTCTGGTGGAGCGCCCGCAGGTGCAGGCGGCCCTGACGGCCGAGCGGATCGTCGGCACCAACATGTTCCGCCTGACCGGCCTCGGCCGCTGGATCCTCGATCACGACGAAGAGGTCTCCGCCGAGGCGTTCCAGCCCGCGCTCACGGGCCTCTGGAATGGCACCTTCCGCCGGGAGACCTTGACACTGCGCGCCTTCGCCTACTGGAACATCGGCGCCGATCTGTGGCTGAGCCCGAGCTTGACCTACGCCCTCCGCGACGCGCTCAACCTGGAAGTGGGCGTGCAACTCTTCGAAAACCTGGACGAGACAGAGGACACGAGCCCACTCTCGGGCCTGATTCAGGAGCCTTCCCGCGCCTTCGCCGTCTACGACGCCAACGACCTCCTCTACGCCCGCCTCCGCTACAGCTTTTAGGTGCGGAGCGATGGGCTAGAAGCTTCGAGCTTCAAGCGCTCAGCCTCAAGCACCGAGTCCCTTCGCAATGCGTTTGCTCTTGACCTTTTTCGTTCTGCTGCTCGCCGTGCCTGCCCAGGCGCAACTCGCGCCGCTCGTGCCGCGCGACGACGGTGCCGACGACCCCTCGTTCGTGCTCTTCCGCGCGCGCCTCGTGGAGGCTATCGCGCGCCGCGATGCCGAGACCGTGCTGAGCTTCTTCGCACCCGAAGCGCGGCTGTCGTTCGGCGGAACGGACGGGGGCCCCGCCGGCGTCCGGCAGGTTTGGTACGAGAACGGACGCCCCCGCCCTGACTTCTGGGCCGAACTCGGAAGCGTGGTCGCGCTCGGCAGCATCCGCGATCCCCAGCCGCCAACCCCCGCCTACGACGACGGCGAAGTGCTGATCACGGCGCCCTACACGTTCGCAGGCTTCCCCCAGGAACTCGACGCCTTCGAGCATGTGGCCGTTCTCGGCGAGAACGTCCGCGTCCGGTCGGCGCCGTCCCTCGACAGCGAGGTGCTAACAGCGCTCACCTATACCGCCGTGCCGTCGCGCGGCGGTGGCGAATGGACGCCCATCACGCTGGCCGATGGCCGCGAGGGCTTCATCTCATCGGCCTACGTGCGGAGCCCGATTGACTACCGCATCGGCTTCCTGAAGCGCAGCGGCCGTTGGTCCATCGTCTTCTTCATCGCGGGCGACTGACGAATGGACTGGATTACGAACCAACTGCTCAGCCGACCGCGCCTCTGGACGGCGGTGCTCGTGGCCTTCCTGGCCGGCTGGGCGCTCGTCATTGCGCAGCGCGGCGTCGTCTTCGACAACAACCTCGAAGGCTTCCTCCCCGCCTCCGATCCCAGCATCCAGAACTGGCGCGATTTCGCCGAGCGCTACGAGCCCGATGACGTGTTCATCGTCGTGGGCTTCGACGCGGACGATGTCTTCACGGCCGAGACGCTGCGCGACCTCCGCACGCTGACCGATCGCCTCGCGGCGCTCGACGATGTGGAGGACGTGATCAGCCCGGTCACGTTCGCGGGCCTGCGCGGCACCGCCGACGGGATCTCCGTGGAGCCCTACGTCGGCGCGTCGATTCCGAGCGATTCCGATTCGCTCGCCGCCATGCGGCGCGCTGTCCTCGCCGACTCGGCGGCGGTCGGCTACGTCGTCAACCGCGCGGCCGACGCAGGAGCGTTGTTCGTGCAGATCAGCGTCGAGGCCAACACCTACGAGCTGCGCGGGGTGGTCCTCGATCAGGTCAGTGAGATCCTCGATCCCTACCGCGACCGCTACGACTTCCGGCTCTCGGGCTTCCCGTACCTCCGCAACGAGTACGTCAACCTGCTTCAGGTGCAGACGGTCACGTACGTCGGGATGTCGTCGCTCGTGATCCTCTTCGTGCTGCTGTGGCTGTTCCGCAACGTGCGCGGCGTGGTGCTGCCGCTCGTGACGGTCTACCTCGGCGTGCTCGCCACCGTGGGTACGATGCGGCTCTTCCAGGCCCCCATCGACGTGCTGACGAGCACGACGGCGACGATCATCCTCGTGGTGGGCGTGGCCGATTCGATGCACCTGCTCGTCAAGTACTACAACGCGCTCGGGGAGGGCATGACCAAGCGTGAGGCGGTCCGCCTGATGGTGCGGCGCCTCGGGGCCGCGACGTTCCTCACGAGCCTCACGACGGCCATCGGCTTCGGGACGCTGATGACGAGCGCCGTCGTCCCGATGAAGCGGTTCGGGCTCTTCACCGCCCTCGGCGTGCTGCTCACGTTCGCCATCTCGCTGGTCCTCGTGACGGTCGTGCTCCTCGCCACGCCGACGCCCAAGCCGAGCCACATCGACCGTCTCGGGCGGGGCCGCTTCGACGGGGTGCTCGGCTGGCTCGACGGCTTCACGGCGCACCGCCCGCATGCCATACTCGCCGGGTTCGCCGTCGTGGTCGCTATCGCCCTCGGGTTTGCCACGCAGTTGACCATCAACACGCGCATCAACGACGACATCGGGGCCCGCTCCGACCTGTATCAGGACCTCGCGTGGTTCGAGCAGCGCCTGACCACGCCGTGGCAGTTCGAGGTGCTCCTCCGCAGCGAGCCCGGCGCGTTCAAGAACGCCGATAAGCTGAGGCAGGCCGAGGCCGTCGCGGCCTACCTCGAACGGCAGCCTGACATCCGCCGCGTGGTCGTGGTGACCGACCTCGTGAAGCAGCTCAACCAGGCCCTCCACGCCGATTCGGCGGCCTACTACCGCCTACCCGAGGACCCCGACCTCCTTGCCCAGCAGCTCTTTCTCCTCGAACTGACCGCGCCCGACCTCCTCGACCGCTTCGTGGACTTCGACTACGGCGAGGTGCGCGTCGCCACGCTGATGAACGATGTGGGCTCTGCGGAGATGGCCCGCATCCGCGCCGACCTCGACGCGTTCCTCGCCACCACACTCGACCCCGATGTGGAGGCGACGGCCACGGGCACGGTCGTGCTCGCCTCGAACCTCTCGGATTGCCTCGTGCGGAGCCTGCTGCTCTCCATCGGCCTTGCGTTCGTGTTCATCTCCATCCTGATGGGCTTTTTGTTTCGCAACGCGAAGCTCGTCCTCGTTTCGCTCATCCCCAACGTCATCCCGCTTGTGATTGTAGCGGGCATCATGGGTGCGCTCGACATCAAGATCAACCCGACGACGGCGGTGATTTTCTCCATCGCCTTCGGCATCGCCGTGGACGACACGATTCACTTCCTCGCGCGGCTACGGCAGGAGGCCTTCGCCGGGCGCCCATTCCGCGAGGCTATCCGCGCCACGATGCTCGGCACGGGCAAAGCCATCGTCCTGACCTCGCTCGTGCTCCTGGGCGGCTTCGCCACGCTCATCACGAGCGACTTCCAGAGTACGGTCTACCTCGGTAGCCTCGTTTCGGTCACGATTGCCCTCGCGCTCATCACCGACCTGCTGCTGCTCCCGGCGTTGCTCCACCTGCTCAAGCCTGAACTCGCGCCGAACGAAACGCAGGTCGCTGTGACGCCGTAGTCACGGTCGTTCCTTTCGTTCTAACCGTCCTGCTCATGCGCCGTCTGCTTCTCCTCTCCGCCCTGCTCCTCGGGTTCGCCTCTTCCGCCCAGGCGCAGGACCAATCCTTCGAGGCCGTGCTGGTGCCGCTCAACCTCTACCTCCAGAGCCACGCCACCGGCAGCGGCGAGTTTGCCCGCCAGGCCTTTCATCCCGAAGCCAAACTGTTCTGGATCCGCGACGGCGCCGTGTCGCAGCGCACCGCCGAGGAGTACCTCTCTGGCTTCTCGGGCGAGCCCGCGGAAAACGAGGCCGAGCGCCACCGCCGTATCGTGGACGTGAACGTGACGGGCAACGTCGCCACCGCTACCATCGAGCTCGACTACCCCGGCGCCATGATCACCGACTACATGACGCTGATCGAGGTAGACGGCGCGTGGAAGATCATCAACAAGGCGTTCTATGTAAACCGACGGCCCGAGTAAGCCGTGTCGCCCTGCCAGACCATGCACCGCACCGTACTCACCGACGGCCTCGCGACGGTCGGCCGCACCGTGTGGCGGCTGCCCCGGCTGTTGCTCGTAGGCATGGTGCGGTTCTACCAGTTGGCGATTTCGCCGCTCTTTCCGCCCTCGTGTCGCTACACACCAACGTGCTCGCAGTACGCCGTGCAGTCCCTGAAAGAGTACGGCGCCATCAAAGGGACCATCTTGGCGACGTGGCGGGTGCTCCGCTGCAACCCCTGGGGCGGCCACGGCCACGACCCCCCCCGCTGGTTTGGCGAGCCGAAGCCTGAACGGGAGACCGAGCCGCACGAGCACGCGCATGAGTAGTGCAGAGCACGAGCGACTGGCGAAAGCCACACCGGTAACGTGCGCGGTCGTCACCGTCTCGGATACCCGAACCGAAGACACCGACACGAGCGGGAAGCTGCTCATCGAACGCCTGACGGATGCCGGGCACACGGTCAGGACGTACCGCATCGTGCCCGATGACGCCGAGGTCATTCGCACCGTGCTCGTAAAACAGGCCGGACGCGTCGAGGTCGTCATCACGACGGGCGGCACCGGCATCGCCCACCGCGACACGACGGTGGAAGTGGCCGAGACGCTGATTGCCAAATCGCTTCCTGGCTTTGGCGAGTTGTTTCGGATGCTCTCGTATGAAGAGATCGGCCCTGCCGCCATGCTCTCCCGCGCGATGGCAGGCGTCTACGGCCCCGAGGCTTCGACGCTGCTCTTCTGCTGCCCTGGCTCCTCGAATGCCGTCACGCTGGCCACCGACCGGCTCATTGTGCCCCAACTCCCGCACCTCGTCTGGGAGTTGCTACGGCAGCGTTAGCGGCGCTTGCTCGGCACACCCGTTGCCCTCCTGCCAGCGGGCGCCCCCAAGGGCCATCCAGGTTACTCCCAGCATGGGGAAGGGTGTCGTCCCGGCGCGGGCGGCGTAGGAGCCCCGTGCGTGCAGGCCGTGCTAGGGCTAGGCTCATAGTCGAGCTAGAAGCCCGACACGCCGCTCGTCGGTCCCGCCGCGGTATTCGGGCTGTAGAGGTTGAAGTCGGGCGCCGACACGAGAGCATCGAGGTTGTAGTCGGCCACCTCGTAGCCGCTCGCCCCTGCCGCTGTCGCCGCCGAGTAGAGGTTGAAGTCGGGCGCCGTCACCAGGCCGTCCCCATTCCCATCGGCGCCCCACAGCGCGAACGGCGCGCTCCCCCCCGCTCCCAGCCCGATCATGGGGGTGGCCCCGAGCGCTTGGC
>JABDIZ010000119.1 GCA_013003465.1 Rhodothermaceae bacterium | reverse complement strand
GAACCTGGGCCGACCGTAATCTCGCCAGAGGCCTCTGGCGCCAGAGACGACCGGAGAGCAGTTTTACCCGGAACCCGGAACCCGGAACCCGAGCGAGCCGCCAGAGGCCTACCGCGTGTGCAGGTCGAGCTTTTTGCGGACCCGGTCCACCGTCTCGCGGAAGAGCGGGTCGGTGTCGATCTGGTCCTCCACGCTGCGCACGGCGTGGATCACTGTCGAGTGGTCGCGCCCGCCAAAGTTCTGCCCGATCGTCTTGAGCGAGTGCTTGGTGAGCTGCTTGCAGAAGTACATCGCGATCTGGCGCGCCTGCACCACCTCGCGCTTGCGGGTCCGTGCGCGGACGAGGTCCTCGGGGATGCTGAGCACCTCGCAGGTCACCGTCTGGATGGCCGGGATGGTCAGCGCCGAGCGCTGCTCCTTGATGAGGTCGCGGAGCCCGTCGCGGGCGAGTTCGAGGTCGATCTCGCGGTCTTGGAGCGCGGCGTGTGCCTGAAGGCGGATCAGTGCGCCTTCGAGCTCGCGGATGTTGGACGTGACGTGGGTTGCGACGTACTCGAACACGTCGTCGGCGACACGCGTGCCGTCGTTCTCCGCGCGGCGGCGGAGAATGGCGATGCGCGTCTCCAACTCGGGCGACTGCACGTCGGCCGCGAGCCCCCACTGGAACCGGCTCAGCAGACGCTCCTCGATGCCCTCGATGTCCTTCGGAGGCCGGTCGGCCGAGAGCACGATCTGCTTTTTCTGCTGGTGCAGCTCGTTGAAGATGTGGAAGAACTGCTCCTGCGTCTTCTCCTTGCGCCCGAAGAACTGCACGTCGTCCACGATCAGCACGTCGATGCTCTGGTAGAGCCGCGCGAACTCGCTCGCCTTGTTGGTCTGGATGGCCTGGACGAACTCCGACGTGAAGCGTTCGCTGGAGATGTAGCGGACCGTTTTCGCCTTGCCGTGCGCCCGCGCGTAGTTGCCGATGGCCTGGATGAGGTGCGTCTTGCCCAGGCCCACGCCGCCGTAGATCAGGAACGGGTTGAACGCCGTCGCCCCGGGTTGCTGCGCAATCGCCCAGGCCGCGCTCCGCGCCAAGCGGTTGCAGTCGCCTTCGATGAACCCCTCGAAGGTGTAGTTCGGGTCGAGGTGCGGGTCGATCTCGCGGTGGACGCCCGGGATCGCGAACGGGCTCGTGGGGCCGCTGGCGGGGCCCGCCGGGGCCGCGGCGTAGCGCCCTCCATTCGGAGACGTGACCGGTGCGTGGGCGTGGCCTCCGCCAGAGGCCGGAGGAGCGGAGTGCGCCACGGACTGCGCGCGGCGGCCGGGCCGGAGCGCGTCGCCCCCGGGGCGTGCCGGGAGCTGCATCGATGCGCCGGGGCGCTCGGCCTCCGTGTCCTCCCGCTCGATCACGATGTCGTAGAAGAGGCGGCCGCTGGGGCCGAGGACCTTCGTGATCGTCTTGCGCAGAAGCGCGAAGTAGTGCTCCTCCAGCCACTCGTAGTAGAAGCGGCTCGGGAGCTGGACGGTCAGCTTGGGCGCCCCATCCTCCTCGTCGAGCGCGACCGCCCGCAGGGGCTCAAACCACGTCCTGTAGCTCTGCCGACTGATGTTGTCTCGGATGATGGCGAGACACTCTGCCCAGACCGCTTCGGGGGTCTTGTTCATCGGGCGTCGGTGGGGGAGGGAGGGGAAGGCGGGACGAGGTGCCGGAAGATCCGACAGAGAGGGGCCGTGGGTGAGCCTCCTCGGAAGAGCGGCGTGAGGGTTATCCACACACGAACGCGCGCGGCGAGAACGCGGGAGAACGTTGGCCTCTGGCGCTGGGTGGATATCCACATCTTGCCCACGTTGTGGATAAGGGTGGCTATCTCGTTGGGGCCCAACGGATGGGCCACGCCATACAGAAAGAGCAGGTGAGCAGAACGTCGGATGTCGGCGTAGCGGCTCGGTCGCGAGGCCTGAGGCTATCCACAGC
>JABDIZ010000107.1 GCA_013003465.1 Rhodothermaceae bacterium | reverse complement strand
CCATATAGGAGGCCATCGCCCCAGAGACCCAGTAGACGCTCAGCACGAGGCTGGCCGCGATCAGCGGCGACGTGTCGGGTAATCCACTGGGAAGCTCGATATCGCCGAGGGGCGTATCGCCTGCGCGGGTGGCACTGATAATGAGCAGCAGGAGGAAGAGAGCCGCGCCCAGGCCGAGCGTGAGGTAGCGCTGGCACCGGTCGAGCGCGTGCCGCAGGTTCGTAACAAGGATGTCTTCAGGCGTAGCCATGGTCATATAACCATACGCCCCGCAAGGGATACGACCTCGCGGGGCGGTATTCAGGCGAAGCGGTCGGCACTAGTTCGCGCCGCGAAGTTGGGCCAGGATGCCATCAATGCGGGCGTGCTGTTGGGGCGGAGCGAGGTCGCGGGCGTGCTGGTAGTGCTGGATGGCTTCGGCGGTCTGTCCGATGCCCGCGAGGGTTTCGCCGAGGCTGTCGTGCGGATTCCACGACTGGGGATAATCCGCGACGTTCTTACGGAAGACCACGAGGGCATCGTCGGTGCGGCCTGCGCTCAGCAACAGGTAGCCGTAGGCATTCACGTCGTTCTCGGTCGCGGCGGCGAAGAAGTCGTCTTCGAGTGCATCCGCCTCACCGGCACGGCCAAGCGCGAAGAGGAGCCCCATCTTGGTGCCCAGGTTGGTCCCGTTCTGGTTGATGCCGATAGAGCGATCCACCCAGCCGAGAGCCTCGCCCATCCGCGTTTGCGTTTGGAGGGCAAAGGTGGCAGCCTGATTCCAGCCCTGCCAGAAGAAGCCCGGCAAGCTGCGCAACTCGACTTCCATGTTGGCGAGCACGATCTCGGGCGTGTTCGTAGCGACGGTGAACGGAATCGCCAGTTCGCCCCAGTGGAGGGCAACTTCCGTGGCGCCATTGGTTGGATTGTGGAAGCGGTAGGCGAGGCGCTCCGTCATCGGCGCTGGTCGCGGTGCAGCGGTCACGCGGAGGGCGTCCTCGCTCTCGTTGTACGAAAACGAGCCCCACGCGTCGGCCATATGGCTGAAGATGACCGTCCACTGGCCCGTCGTCGGGATCATGTGGAGGCCGTAGCGGCCTGCGGGCAGCGGCTGCCCATTGATGGTCACGTCAGTGCTGACTTCGAACGTGGTGTTCTCGTTGGCCCCGGCACGCCAAACCTGGTCGTAGGGCACGAGGCCGCCCCAGAGTTGGCGCCCGTTGACGGCCGGGCGGTGGTAGTCGATGGTGATGTTGGTCAGGCCGACAGTCTGCATCACCGTCGCGTGCATGCTGGCACGGGGTGTGGTCAGCGCGGGAGCCTGAGCATGGGCGAGGGGGACCACGACCAGGAGCGCAGCCAGAAGCAAGCAGTAGCGAGCGTACATGAGGAAGGGAAGGCGGAGTGAAACGGAGCCTCAGTATACGATGGGAGTGCGAAAAAATTAGCACGGGGCCGTCACATTGCCCTTGCGGCGCAACGGTATCTTCGGCGTTCCCTCTTTTCACGCCCTCCGTCTTCACCCCTCGGCATGATGGACTCGCCCCGTGTGGCCTACTTCTGCATGGAGTATGGCCTCGACCCCCGGTTTCACCTCTACGCCGGTGGCCTCGGCATTCTCGCCGGCGACCATCTCAAGGGCGCCCACGACCTCGGGCTGCCGCTCGTCGGGATCGGCATCAAGTGGAAGCAGGGCTACGGCCGCCAACTCATCGCCCCCGACGGCCAGCCGATGGACGGCTTCCGCAACTACGACTACGACGCCTTCCTCGACGACACGGGCGTTGAGGTGACGGTGCAGATCAAGGGCGCGGACGTGCGCTGCAAACTCTGGAAGACGGAGGCCTTCCGGAATGCGCCGCTCTACCTCCTCGACACGGACCTGCCCGGCAACCCCGAGGCCTGGACCACGGGCCGTCTCTACGGCGGCACGGGCGAGGACCGCGTGGCGCAGGAGATCGTGCTCGGTGTCGGCGGCGTGCGGGCGCTCCGCGCACTCGGCATCGAGGTGGACGTGTACCACTTCAACGAGGGGCACGCACTCTTGGCGGCGTTCGAACTGATCCGCGAGAAGCGCGAGGCGGGCATGAGCCTCTACGAGGCGGCGCAGGGCACCCGCCAGGAAGTCGTCTTCACCACGCACACGCCCGTCCCGCAGGGCAATGAGAGCCATCCAATCGACCGCTTCTTCTACCTGGGCGCCGATATGGGGCTCACGCGCGAGCAACTCGAAGGCATCGGGGGTAGCCCGTTCAATATGACCGTGGGCGCGCTCCGGCTCTCGCGGATGGCCAACGGCGTGGCCCAACTCCACGGCGAGACAGCCAACCGGATGTGGGCCGAGGTGGACGACCGCGCCGACATCCGGGCCATCACCAACGGCATCCACCGCCCGACGTGGGTCGACAAGGCCATGCTCGATGCCGCCGCCGATGAGGAGGCCGAGCTCTGGGCGCCGCATCAGGCCAACAAGCGCCGTCTGATCGACTTCATCGCCGAGCGGACGGGGACCCGTCTGGACGAGGGCAAGCTCCTGATCGGCTTCGCGCGCCGGGCCGTCGCCTACAAGCGCGCCAACCTGATCTTCTCGGACCCCGAACGCATCGGGCCGCTGCTCGAATCCGGCCGCCTCCAGCTCGTCTTCTCCGGAAAGGGCCACCCGCTCGACGACCACGGCAAGGAACTCGTCGCCGAGATCGTCGGGAAGGCGCGGCAGTATCCGAACAGTGTTGTCTTCCTCCCCGACTACAACATGACGATTGGCGCCCTCCTCACGCGCGGATCCGACGTGTGGCTCAACAACCCGCGCCGCCCGAAGGAGGCCAGCGGTACTTCGGGCATGAAGGCAGCCATGAACGGCGTACTCAACGTGAGCATCCTCGATGGCTGGTGGCCCGAAGCCTGCGAGGACGGCGTCAACGGCTGGCAGCTCGGCGACGCGTTCACGAGTGATGACGTAGCTGAGCAAGACGCGCACGACCGCGAGGCGCTCTACGACGTGTTACTGGGCAAGGTCGTCCCGACCTACTACGACGCGCCGGAGCAGTGGCAGGCCATGATGCGTGCGAGCATCCAGTCCACGCGCGAGGCCTTCAGTGTCGAGCGGATGCTGCGCGAGTATGTGGAACAACTTTACCGGACTCCCTCAGCGAGCTAGCCGCTGGCGAGGTCCACGGAGGCCGTAGAAGGTACAGGTGCTGCCGTCGGGCACCTCGTCCCACTCGAACACCTCCAGCGTGTGTCCATCGAAGGCGTTGTTGGAGATGCCGAGGTAGAGCCCGCCATCCGGTCCGATGGCTGGGTGGTTCCACTCGATGTGGCCGTCTACCTCATAGCTCCACCGGCGCGTGAACTGCCGAGCCGTCGCATCGTAATCCACCGCGAGGACGCGCCCGTTGATGGCGTTTTGGCCGTAGCGCCCGCGCACACCCACGTAAATGGTGCCGTTTGCGCCGATGGCCGGCGAATTCAGACTGCCCACCGCCTGCGCATCATCGTCCGAGGGGTCGTAGAGCGCCAGCACTGCCCCGGAGGTCGGGTCCACGGCGTAGAGTTCGCCTGCCGTCCGGCCGTTGTGGAAGGGAGTGCCGAGGTTCGCCGTGGTCGCGTAGAGGCGCGTTGTCTGGCCGTCCTCTTCGCGCAGCGCGATACCGTGGGTGAACTGCGCGCCGTTTGCTAACTCGATCCATCCGGTGTCCCACCGGTAGACCGGAGCCTGGTCGGCGCCCCGGTCCTGAATCGCCGCGACGACCGGGATGGTCCCGAACCCGCGCACGATGTAGCCGCCGACGTACACCGTGCCGTCGCTGCCGACGGCGAGGGTGGTGGTGAACACCGGGGCGCCGTTGTGCTCCAGCGTGAGCGACCACTTCAAGCGGTCCTGCTGCCGCGCCAGGCGGCTCCGATGGAAGGCATAGAGCGAGGCCGCCGTGAATGGCGCCTCATCCGTAAAGGTGCTCGCGTAGACCGTCGAGGCGTCGGGACTCAGGGCAGGGGAGGCATAGAAGCGGTGCTCCAGTGAGGTGGTGGCGGGCCAGCGCCAGCGCAGCGTGCCATCCGGGTTGACCGCGTAGAAGGCGTTCGTTTCGTAGCGGCCTTCGCCCCAGGTGCCGAAGTAGACCGTCCCGTTCGGGGCGATCAGCGGTGCGGTGACGATTTCGCCGCCGCCATCAGGGTCGCTTGACTCCTGCGGATTGAAGGTGCGGTAGCGCCAGAGAATCGCCCCGGTCTCGGGGTGGACCGCGTACAGCTTGCCATCGCCGCGGCCCACATACAGCACCTCGCGCTCGGCGTCGTGGGCGGGTTGCCCCTCGACGGTGCCGTTGTAGTACGAGACCTCATAGGTGTGGAAGCCGCACCAGAACGGATTGGGTCCGCGTCCGGCATAACTATAGCAGCGCGGTGTGAGGTCGAGATCACGCGGGCCAGAGCCAGCCGCCGTCGGTGAGGCGGAGGCCGAAGAGCTGCCCGTCGGCCTTGTCCCAGAAGCGCTGGTCTCGCCCTTCGGGATCGCGGCGCTGCAAGCCCCACGAACCGAAGAAGACGCCGTCCTCTGTAACCGTCGCGCCGATGTTGAGCTTCCCCGCGGCGGGAATGGGCATGGACCACGAGCGCGCCTCGCTGATCGCCAGTGGGCCATTGATCGAGCTCTGGCCCGTTCGTCGGGCATCGTGGCCC
>JABDIZ010000105.1 GCA_013003465.1 Rhodothermaceae bacterium | reverse complement strand
CGGCCACGCACCAGGCGCCGGCTTGCGCCTGCACCGAGCCCCGCCGGATCGTACCCGACACCACGAGTGCGCGGATGTAGAGCGAGGGGCCGTGGTTGGAGTCGAATTGGAGGGCCTGTCCGGCCGTTTGGTAGGCCTCGCTGCGCTGGCCTTCGCTGTAGAGCGTACTAGCGAGCCGGTAATAAAGGTCGGCCTTCTCGCTGTTCGAGTCCGTCATCTCGATGGCGCGCTCGAAGTAGGTCATGCCTTCGTCCACGCGCCCGTCGTTGACGGCCTGGGCGCCGAGGAAGCTGAGGATCTGTGGTGTCGGGTTGAGTTCAGCGGCGAGGGGCAGCAACTCGCGGCGCAGCGCCAGCCGGTCCACGGTAGGGTGGGCTTCGGTGATCAGCGTGTCGAGCTGAATGGTGAGCCCGAAGAGTGGGCCGATGATCTCTTCCGTCTGGTCGCCCTCCTGATACTTCTCATAGAGGAAGGCCCACTGCTCGATGGGCTCGAGGCGGAAGCTGTCGCGGACGCCTTGCAGGTAGGTCGGGTCGTCGGCGTAGGGGAGGAGGGCATCCACAAGATCGCGGGCGGTCATCGGGTCCATCTCTTCCGAGGCGACGCGCTCGGTCGCCATCCGGGCGATCTCATTGAGGTAGTAGTCGTCCGTCGAGTCCGGGGCCATCTCGTGCGCCTCCACGTAGAGGTCGTAGAGACGCTCCTGCTCTGCCGGGTACGCTTCGGCGTGCTGGGCGTAGAAGCGGGCCTCGTGGAGGAGCTGAATGCGCGGATCGATCTCAAGATTGTTGGCGGCCATCGCCTCATACATTTGCTCGCGCACAACGAGGGCCGAATCGAGGTAGGTCCGTTTCGTCGCCGCGTCTTCGATGGAGGTGGCGATGGCTTCGTAGGTCTCCGCGAGACGACGGTAGTTGCGCTCATCGGGGTCGCCCTGGCTCGCGAACATCGGCTCGTTCTCGATGATCCAGCGCAGGTACGGCAGGGCGGCGCAGTAGTCCTCGTTGCGGTAGTTCTCGTAGCCGAGGCTGTAGTTGGTGCGCGTGGTCTCGGTGATGTAGGCCAGGCTCTCGTCGCAGACCTGCGCTTGTGCAGGCGCGCTGCCTACGAGGAGGGCGAGCGCGCCGAGAAGAAGGGAAGGGAGGAAAAGGCGGATCATGGTGCGGTGTGTGCGTCAGGATGTCAACCGAAGCGACGGCGAACGAACCAGCGTTCGCCAAAGTTGATAGTGGCTGTTCCTCGAATGAACGTATCGCGGACTAGGATCCCGTCCGTCGCTCCACGCACCCCGGCTTCGATGCCGAAATCCAGGCGGGCCGTAGGGATGAGCGTGGGGAAACTGAGGCCGCCCGTGACGGCGATGGTCTGGACGCCTGTGCCGGCGGGTGCGTAGAACGCCCGCTCGGTGTAGGCACCGAGCCGGTAGGCGGAGCGCGCGAAGAAGCCCGCCGTCCGGTCGCGGCCTCCGGGGACGACCTGAAAGCCGCCGCTGACGCGGAACCGGTCACGGAGTTCGTTGACCCCGGCATCCTGGTCGAAGCCGCCGAAGGCAAAGGAACTCTCGAACTGGCTCCATGGCTCGTATAGCACGTCGGCAGCCAGCGTCCACCGTTCGCGGCCGGTGAACGCCACGCCTGCGCGCGCCACCAGGGGAATCGTTACCTCGCCTTCCTGCGCTACGCTGATCGTGTCACGGTCGAGGCTGAAGCCGAGCGTGCGCACCTCCTCGCCCGAAAGGCGAGCGGGAAGCGTGACGGCGCCACCGATGTGGAGCCCGTCGCCTTCGTTGAACACGCCGGGAGCGGTGAGCACGAAGCCTACCGTGCCAGAGATACCGGAGAGCCGCGCCGAGCGGGCCGTGCGCGTCTCTTCGTAGTTCTGATCGACGAAGGTCGTGCGCTGGAGGTAGCTGACGTTGCCGAAGTACCCATCCACGCTAGCCCCGACGCGCAAGCCGCCGGTGAGCCGAGCGCCGAGCCCAGCGGAGAGCTGATACAGCCCGCCCTCGCCCTCGAAGTTGGTCGTGAAGTCGACGTCCGAGCCCCCTTCATCCGGTGTAAAGGTCCCATCTTGAATGGCGCGGTAGTTCACGCGCGAATAGGGACGAAAGGCGACGGTCAGGCCGAGCCGGTCGCGCACGAGTGGCAGGCCGAGTTCGAGCGCACCCAGGCCACCGCTGCCGCCCTGGCTCGTAGCATCGCTGCCATCCGTGGTTTCAATGCTGCGCACGATGGCCGATGCAGAGAAATCGGTGAAGCTGAGATCGGCCCAGAGCGCAGGGTTCGCCAGGCCGTTGTACTGCGCGCTTCGCAGGGCGACGCCGAGTCCTCCCAAGGCATCCGACTGCGAAGATGAGAACTCTTCGCGCTCCCCCAATCCAAAGCGAGAATAGATGGAGCCGTAGTTGTTCGAGTTCTGGGCCCACGCCGCGGTGGAGGCGGTCAGAGCCAGAAGCAGCAGGAGGAGCGAGAAACGCATGAGGAAGGCGTCGGTACAGGAAGGACTTCGCCCCAGGCGAAAGGTTGCTGGGCGCTTGGACTCTAGGAAGCGGTCAGTTGACCGGGATGACGGTCAGGGCTGCACGCGGCCGGGGGTCGGGTTCGCCCTCTGCGGGCGCAGGGCCCAGAACGAGGGGTAACACCCCTAGCGAGACCGGGCTGGCCGTCGCCTCCATTTCGAAGCGCACGAACAGAGGGTTGCCGAGCAGCACGTCCTGGAGGATGGAGGTCAGGCTGGTATTCGCAAACGTGTACGAGTTCGTGTCTTCGTCGAGGGTAGCCGTCGTAATACCGAAGCGCGCATCGTCCTCGGTAATGCCGAAGAGGGCCAGGGTTTGCGGCAGCGGGCGTGCGAAGCTGCTGGAGGACTCGACGGCGTCGGGGGCGATGGTGAGGCGGATGAGGCCGCGAGCGAGGGCCAGGCCCTCTAGGTTGTCATAGTCGAATGTGAGGGCGGCGACCTCGGGGGTGCCGTCACGCACGAAGAGGAGATCGGGTGGGGGCGCGGGGGCCTCGCCGCGTTCGGTGTGCGTGAACACCTCGCGGAGCGCGTAGCTCACCGTGTCCTCGGCCGTGGTGAGACGAAGCTCGCTGTCCGGCATCGCAAAGCCGATTACGGCGTTGGTCATCGCGCCATCGGCGAGCCGGAGCTGGAAACCGTCCACAGCGGTGAGGACCGTGTCGCTGCGGAGGAACTCGTCGTTGGCGTTGACCCAACTGGCGGGCAGGTCGAGTTCGAGCAGCGTGTCGGCTGCGGCGATCTCGAAGGTGTCGAGCAGGGCGCCTACCTCAAACGACGTGTCAGCCTTGGCACCGGTCGGGTCCCAGTCGTCGGCCATCTGATAAAGGGCCAGCGAGAGGGTCTGCATCGAGTCGCCGTAGACGTAATCGCGGCTTAAGCGGAGCGTCGCCGAGGTGATGGTGCGGTCACGGAAGCCATTCGGTATGGTGGCTGGCGGCCCGACGTCGAAGTAGGCCTCGGCCGACGCATCGCCGAAGAGGAGGTCGGTCACAGCGCCCACCAACACGCGCTCCTGAGCCGGGGAGCTTCCATCCGCGAAGCCGCCCGTGATCTCATCGGCTTCCCCGATCATGACGGTATCGGCGGCGAGGACGACGACGTTGGGGTCTTGGCCTTCCTCGCCGATTAATTCGAGGCCAACGCCAGAGGGGTCCTGGCATGCAGAGAGAAGCAGGACCATGCTGAACAGCAGTGCCGCACTGCCAGCAGAGCGAATGGGGGGCATAGACAAAGGGTTCGCGGAGCAACCGGGGGACGAGGAGGCGCGGCAGGAACGGGGCGTTGAGGCGTTTTCGTGCACAGGGGAAAGAAAACGCCCGGCTGCTGCCGCAGAGCCTTCCACGATACGCAGAAACCCCGCCCAGGCGGGCAGGGTCTCGACGTGAATCATGCGAAATTAACTGCGTCTGACGTGAGGTCAGGCAGCCATCTCGCGCTGTTCGATCAAGGATTGGTAGAGCGCAATGGCCCGCGCGGCAATTTCTTCGGGTTCTCCAGAGAGGTCGGTGCCGTCGGGTCCCTCCATCGGTTCAGCGTAGGCGACGGCATCGGCCGTTGCCATGCCAATTTGCTGGAGCGTTTGTCCCGCGAGATCAGCCGAGAGACCAAAGGCCTCGGCTTCGTCCGCGCTGAGCACGATCTCGGCGTCCACGGTGTCGGGAGTGTAGACGCTCTTGGTCTCGGCGAATAGCGGATCATTCGCCAACTCGCCGTTCAAGAGGGCTGGTGTGAGCCCAGCAATCCAACCGGCCGCATGCACCACGTCAGGGCTCCAGCCGAGCTTGTGCGCGGTGGACAGGGCGGCTTGCCCGAAGTAGAGCCCGCGTGCCGCGTTATCCGGGAACAGCTCGCCGGACTTGCGATCACGGTGGAGGCCCTTGCGCTTGAAGAAGGCCACCGAGTCCATAAAGTAGACCTGGAGGCGAATCCCCGGGATGGAGGCCACTTTGACCTTGAGCGTATCGGTCTCCTCGCCGACCGTGATTTCGGTCCCGGAAAGCCGGATGACCTCGTGCAGCCGATTGCGCCGTTCAGAGACGATGCCGTAGCGGGGCATCATGATGCGGATCTCGAAATCTCCGCTTTCCTGGACGGCTTCTGGGAGTACGCGGAGCAGGCGTGCGGTCGCAGTGGTGTCCGAAAAGGGAGCGACTTCGCCGGCGATATACAGGACTTTCATCAGGAGCAGGTAGGCCTCGCTTGGGGAACGGGAGAGGCCGCCCTCGGGGCAGAAGGGGCCACAGTCCTCGGGGCGAAAAGATACGAAATCTGCCGCCCGAGGGCCAGAAGCGCTGCTGCAGAACCCAACGGGTGATTCCTAAGAGTTGCATCCGTATCATGCCAGATCGGCTACCAGCCCTTCCGGTTGCACGATGCAGCGTGGGGTGGTTGGGTCGCCCGTTGAAGGATTCCTTTCCCCAGCCCCTTCCCCGTGACCAAAGCCCAGATCGTCGACCGGATTGCTGCGGCAACCGGCCTGACCAAAATGGAGACCGAGGCCGTCGTAGAAGGCTTCATGGTGACCGTCATTGACGCCGTGAAAGATGGCGACTTGGTTGAGTTGCGCGGCTTCGGTACGTACCGAGCGCGTGAGCGTGCGCCGCGGATGGCGCGCAATCCGCAGACCGACGAGCCGGTCGAGGTGCCCCGCCATTATGTGCCGGTGTTCAAGCCTGCTGCCGAATTCCGACGCGTCGTGAACGAGGCGCGAATTGAAGCGGACGCCGGAAACGCTGCGGCCGAAGCGGAATAGCAGCACGGCTCCCTTTCCGCGCCGCTCCCCCACGGTCATGCCTGCTTCCTTCTCCTGTCCTGAATGCGGCGCGGCCCTCGCCGCCGATGCCTCCCGCTGCGATCTCTGCGGGGCTTCCCTTGCTCAGGAAGAGACGCCACCGGCACCAGAGCCAGCCGAGCCTCGTGCAGGGGCGTCGTCGGTTGAGGTGCCGGTAGAGTCTGCGCCGGACTCCGCCTCGGTGTGTTCCGCATGTGGGCAGACCAATCCGCCTGGTGCGCGCTTCTGTAACCAGTGCGGCAGTGCGCTGGAGACGACAGTCCCCTCGCATGAACCGATATCCGTGGACGCCGCGACGCCCGTCGTGCCTGTGCAGGCGCAGGGGCCGAGCAAAGAGCGTCCGCCTTCTGATCCTGGACGCCGAGCGCTGCTGCTCGTCGGGATTGGTATTGCCGTGGTGATCGGGCTCTACGCGCTCACGCAACTCAGCAGTCGGGCCCCAGCAACCCCTGCGCCGTCGGGAGAACCCGCGCCGTCGTCGGTGCAGCCCGGCCCGGCCTCCGTTCCTGCCGTAGGGGCCGTCGGCTTGTCCGATTCGCTGGAGGCGCGCCTCGTTTCACTCGAAGACGCCAACACGGCGGCGAGCTGGGCAGAGGCCGGGCGGATGCTGTACGTGGCTGCGCTCCAGGCGCCCGGTGAAGCCGAGCGGGCGGCCCTCGGCCCGCGCGCCGTCGATGCGTTCGACCGCAGCCTGGCGCTCGCCGAAGACCCGGATGTGCGGACCAACCTCGCCGCGGCCGCGCTGTACGACGCGCGCAATCCGATGCGTCCTGTGCAGGAGTTGCAGGCCGTGCTCCGTACGAACCCGGACCATGTGGAGGCCAACTTCAACATGGGCCTGCTGCGCATGCAGATCGGACGGCTCGACGAGGCGGCTGAGTCGTTCCGCCGGGTCATCGCCCTGAGCGAGCAGGGCACCCCGGTGCACCAAGAGGCCACGCGCGCGCTCGCTGCCGTCGAGCAGTCACAGCAGCAGGGCGGCTGATGCGCGGCCTCCTGATCGGCCTACTCGTCCTCGGAGCGGTCGGATGCCAGCGTGATGCAGGGGACTCGGAAGAGATTGTCGTGTTCGCCGCTGCCTCACTGACGGATGTCGTGGACGCATTGGCGGCCGCCTATCAGGATGCTCATCCCGGGACGCGAGTGACCGTGAGCGTGGGGGCCTCGTCTACGCTGGCGCGCCAGATTGCAGCGGGGGCTCCGGCAGGCGTGTATCTCTCGGCGAGTCCTGAGTGGACCGCGTTTCTTCAGGAGGAACGGCTGGTTCGGGGAGGTCCTGTCACCCTCGCACAGAACCGGCTCGTGCTGCTCGGTGCGCCGGACGCGGAGCCGCTGGTCGAGCTGGCCGATCTGCGTGCCATCGAGCGCATCGCTGTGGCGGATCCGTCCCATGTGCCCGCAGGTCAGTACGCGCGCGAAGTACTCAGCCTGGCCGGGCTCTGGGATGAGCTCCACGACCAACTCCTGCCTGCACTCGACGTGCGCGCTGCCGTGACGGCGGTGAGCACCGGGCGAGCAGATATCGCCATTGCTTACGCGTCCGATACACTCGTGGCGCCGCACCTGCAGGTCGTACTCGATCTACCCGAGGCTCTCCAGCCCATCATCCAGATCGTTGGCGTTGTGACGGGCCGGGGGGAAGTGCGGGATGAAGCATTTCTCGCCTTCCTGGCTGATCCAGGGCAGGCCTCCACGTGGGAAGAATTCGGCTTTCGGCCTCTAGCAGAAGCGCCATGACGCCTGCCGACTGGTCTGCCTTGCTGCTGTCCCTCCGCATCGCCGGGGCGGCGACGCTGCTCAGCCTCCCGCTGGGGCTGCTGCTGGCGTATGGGCTGGCGCGGGACCGGGTGCCCGGACGGTTCCTCGTCGAGAACGTGTTGCTGCTGCCGCTCGTCGTGCCGCCTGTGGTGACGGGCTATGCCTTGCTGCTCGTGCTGCCGCGCTCACTGACGTTCACCTGGGTTGCAGCGGTGGGGGCTGCGGCGCTCGTTGGGTTTCCGCTCCTCGTGCAGACGGCGCGTGTGGCCTTCGAATCCATCGATCCCGATCTGGAAGCGGCGGCGCGCGTCGATGGGGCAGGCCGGTGGCAGGTGCTGCGCCGGGTGACGGGGCCCCTGGCGGCGCGTGGCATCGCGGCCGGGGCCGTGCTGCACTTCGCACGGGCGCTCGGCGAGTTTGGTGCTACGATTGTGGTAGCGGGCAACATCCCAGGGCGCACGCAGACGCTCCCGCTGGCCCTCTTCGCTCGGCTCAATCAGGTGGGCGGCGAAGGCCCAGCTCTGCGGCTCGCCGTGTTGGCAGTGGGACTCTCGGCGCTGAGCCTGCTCGTGTACGCGGCGCTCGTCCGGCGCTTGCCGGCGTCATAGCAACGGCGAAGGCAACAGTGTACTTTGCAGCGCTGTTGTCCTCCCCCCATGCTGCACGCGCTCCGCCTCCTGTTCTTGCTCCTCGCTGCCGGGTTGGCGGGCTGCGCCACAACCGCGCCCCCTCCGCCCGCGCCGCCGGTACGCGAAGCGCCTCCGCCAAGGCGCCCGCCCGCCCCTGCTCCTGAGCCTCGGGATGAGAGCCCGCCCGCACCGGTAGTCAAGTCGGCCTACCGACCGGTCCCCGAGGGGGTCTTCGAAAGCCAGTCGTTTTATCCGCGAGCGGAGGTGACGGTGTGGCACTTGGCGAGTGGCGCGCGGGTGGTATTCCACCGGACGCTCGCCGCTCCTCGCCGGATCAGTGTGCTGGGTTTTGCACCGGGCGGACTGGGCAGTGCACCGGACACTCTGCTCACTGCGGCGATTGCAGCGCCCTCGGTTGTGCAGCCTACAGACGCTGACATTGCCGAGCAGGTGCTGGTGCGGATCACCGAGCAGGACGCGCAGGTGGTGGGCAGTGGAAGCACGGACATGTTGGAGCGTGTGCTTCGGCAGTTAGTCGAGGCCATGACGGATGTGCAGCCCTCCGGTGCCGCGCAACCGTCCTCCAACGTCGTACTCGACGCGTTGCTGAGTGGGGTTCCACACACCGCGCTGATCGCACGGCCCGATCCGGATGAGGCGCTTGCGTTCTACGAGCAGCAGTTCGGCGATCCGCGCCGGTTCACGTTCGTACTCGTCGGCGATGCCACGGTGGAGCAGGTGGAGCGCGCAATAGCCGACGTCTTGCCCGATGTGCGTCCGGCGATGCGCGCTGTGCTAGCGGAGGCGCCGGAGCGAGCACCGTGGCGCGTTCCAACAGAGGCCGTCACCATGATGCTAGCACCCCAGCGCGGCGTGCCGAGGCTCACGCTGGCTTTCCGTGGTCGTGCCGAACCCACCTACCCCACGCTGGCCGGGCTCTACGTCCTTGCAGAACAGATCGAAGGCGCGCTCGCGGTTGCCCTGCCGGATGCCGCGGTGGTGGTTGCGCCGGGACTCGATTTCGAGGCCGGGGTGGCGGAGCTTCGCGTGACGCTCGCAGGCGCAGATGTGGCAGAAAACGCGGTCCGTATTCGTGCGGTCGAGGCCATCACCGCGGTCGGCTCCCTGTCGTCCCAGGCACTGGCAGTGGCGCGCGAAGCGGCGCGGGCGCAGCACCTCGCGCAGCTCGCAACGCATGCAGGCTGGCTGGACTGGCTTACCCGCGCCCTCCGCTACGATCACGACACCGCCGCGGCGTTGCAGTTCAAGCGGGATCTGTTGGGCGTTACCGCTGCCCGCGTGCACCGCCTCGCCGAGGCCGTCCTCCATGCCGATCAGGTGGTGAGCGTCGCGCAGCCGAGCGAATAGGGGGAGCGCCGTACATTCGGCAGCGCGTCCCATCTGCTTTCCTGCCGCCCATGCCTCCGCCGCTTTTCACCGATGCCGAACGCGAGCGCATCCGCGTGGCTGTTGACGCTGCCGAGCAGCAAACGGCGGGCGAGATCGTCCCGTACATCGTGGCGCGGAGCGGCACGTACGAGGTCGCGGCGTGGCGCGGCGCGGCGCTCGGTGCGCTGCTCGCCGCTGCCCTCGCGCTGCTCATCGCCTGGACCTACGACGGCTGGGGGCTCGGCTGGCTCTATTCGGCGTGGGGCATGGCGCTCACCATGACCCTCGGCGGCGTGCTCGGCGCATTGATCGCCTGGTACGTCCCGGTGCTGCGCCGAGGACTGGCCGGCCCGACCCGCTTGGCCGACCGCGTACATCGCCGGGCCGAGGCGGCCTTTCTGGAGGAAGAGGTCTTCAACACGCGCGACCGCACGGGCATCCTCCTGTTCGTCTCGCTGTTCGAGCACCGCATCGAAGTGATCGGGGACGAGGGCATCAACAAAGCCGTGGAGCAGCACGAGTGGGTCGAGGTCGTGGACCGGATTCGCACGGGCATCCGAGGGGGGCATCTGGCTGATGGGCTCGTCGAGGCCGTCGAGATGTGTGGTGTGTTGCTGCACCGGCGCGGCGTGGGCATCCGCCCCGATGACACCGACGAACTCTCCGACGACGTGCGCGTCCGCGACGAGTGATGCAGCGGCGAGTCCTCGGCATTCTCCTCGTGGCCAGCGTCCTCGCCAGTACGGCGTTCTCGCAGCCTGTCGCGATTCCACTGAGCGGACGCGTCACGGATGGCGCCGACATGCTCGCTCCCCATACTGAGACGGTGCTGACGGAGCGCCTACAGGCGCATGAGGATTCCACGACGAATCAAGTCGTTGTCGTCACGTTGCCTTCGCTTGGGGGGAGGGCCTTGGAGCCCTTCGCCAACGAGTTGTTCAACACGTGGCAGTTGGGTCAGGCGGGACGCAACAACGGGGTGCTGCTGCTCATCGCGCGCGACGACCGCGAGCTGCGCATCGAGGTCGGGCTCGGGCTCGAAGGCGACCTGACCGATGCCGAGGCCGGGCGTATCATTCGTAACGCCATTGTGCCGCGCTTCCGTGACGGGGATTTCGATGGCGGCGTGCTCGCCGGGACAGAGGCTATCCTGGCGGAACTGGAACGGGGCGAGGGCCCTGTGGCGGCGATCCGGTCGGCGTACGACAGTCCTCGCGGTCGCGGGTTGTCTGGAGATGAGTGGTTTGCGCTCGCGCTGATGGTGGGGGGCGTGCTAGTCGGCGTCTGGTTGGCCCGGGGGTTCGTCGTCAAGACGGGGGGCTACTCGAGCGCACGGCGCGCGTGGAGCTTTCTGGTGCGCTGGGTTGTGGGTGGTGGTGGCTTCGGGCTGGCATTGTATTTGGGCGCGTATCTCCTGAAAGTGCTGACATTTTCGCTGGGCCACTGGGAGTGGTGGCCGGGCATCTGGATCGGCGCGCTCGTCTGGGCGGGGTGGACGTGGCTCTGGGAGGCCACGGTCCGTTCCCGGCCGGTGTGGCAGCGGTATCGGCAAGCGCAACGGTGGGTGGAGGCGAAGAAGGCCAAAGCGCGCAAGGCCGGCAAGAAAGTCACGATCCATACGTGGGGCCGGACGATTATCTATGACGGACGCGCGCCCGCGTCGAGTGGCTCGTCGTCCGGCTCGTCGTGGAGCGGCGGGTCGTCCTCGTTCGGTTCATCGTCGTCGAGCTTCAGCGGGGGCGGCGGGTTCTCCGGCGGGGGTGGGGCCTCGGGTAGCTGGTAGCGGGATGCGTGCGCTTCTCCTCCTCGTCAGTCTGTTCGCGTCCGGCGTTGCCGCCGCGCAGCCTGCAGTGCCTGCGCTCACCGGCCGCGTGGTGGATACGGCGGACATCCTCACCGATGCGACGGAGCAGGCGCTCACGCAGATGCTGGCCGCGCACGAGGACTCGACGAGCAATCAGGTGGCCGTGCTGACCATCTCGTCGCTGGAAGGGGAGGCCATCGAGCCGCTCGCGAACCGCGTCTTCAACGCATGGAGCCTCGGCCAAGCAGATCGCAACAACGGGGTGCTGCTGCTCATCGCGCGCGACGACCGCGAGCTGCGCATCGAGGTCGGGTTTGGGCTCGAAGGCGACCTGACCGACGCGGAGGCTGGGCGCATCATCCGCCACGTCATCGTCCCCATCTTTCGCAGCGGAGACTTCGACGGGGGCACACTCGCGGGCGTGACGGCCATCCTCGGCACGATCCAGGGCACGTACAGCCCGCCTGATGGCGGTTCCGATGGCGACGAGGACATGCCGTGGTGGTTCGGGGCCATCTTCTTCCTGACGCATGTGCTCCTGCCGGGCTTCCTTTCGCTGCGGGCGCTCGCCATGCCGCCGGTACAGCGCTACGCCACACTCGTCTTCTCGCTCTTCTTTATCGCGCCGATGCTCCTCATCTTCGGGGCGCTGATCTGGTGGGGCGGCGGAGCCGACGGGATTCCCTGGCTCGGCGTCGGGTTGCTCGTGCTCTACCTCGGGAGCTGGATCGCAGCCGATATCTACATGACTGTTTCGCCCAAGTGGCAGGAGGTTCGGAAGCAGGTGCAGGCGGCGGTCAAGAGTGGTAAAAAAACCAAGGTGGATGCGGGCTGGATCTCGTTCTCAGCTGGGGGCTCATCCTCCAGCGGTGGGGGCGGGGGCGGATTCAGTGGCGGTGGAGGGTCATCGGGCGGCGGCGGC
>JABDIZ010000086.1 GCA_013003465.1 Rhodothermaceae bacterium | reverse complement strand
GCGGTACACCGTCGTGCCATTGGCGTTGCTGAGGGTCACCCCAAAGTCGGCGACGTAGGCGTTGCCGTCCGGTCCGATAGCGACATCGCCGCTGCCCCCGAACTCGTCGGTGATGGTCGTGACTATCTGCCCGAATACCGGCACGGTGATCAAGCCGGAAAGCACGAGGAGCGAGACACAGCGTTGAAGAGTCATGGCGAGTCAGGGTGAGATCGTAGAGGAAGACATCTGAGGCGAGCGGGGCGATACGCTACCGCGTCAGGGTCATGCGCACGGCGGGAGCAAGGCCGAGACTCTTTGCCTAGATTTTCTATGGGAACCTACGCTTCTCTCCCCTAGTGCGTCAAGGGTATTCCTTTATGCCTCGTCCCGGTAGACCGGGGCGATCCCGAGCGCGTGCCAGGCGGGGATCAAGCCCGCCGCCAGTATCACCGCTGCCACACCACCAGCCGCCCCGAGCATAACGAGGCCCTCCATCTCGCCGAGCAGACCGGGGAGCACCCCCCACGCCAGCGTCGCCACCAGCCCGATCCCGAGCACGGCTCCAATCCCAACGGCGCGCAGGGCAGGGAGCCACACCTGCCACAGCATGGTGCGCGTCGGCAGTTCCTCCCTCTGCTGACGCTCGATGCCGTGCAGATGCACGCGCAGGGGATCGGCCACAAGCTGGACGGTGCCGCCGATGGCACCCGCGAGCGCGACGAGCGCCATCAGCCCCAGCAACCAGAGCGCCGTGCGCTGCTCTCGTGTGGCCTCGCGGTGCAGCTCCGCCACACTTCGAACCTCGGGCGCAGGGATGCCGAGCGACGCCTCGCGCACGATGGCCTGAAGCTCACCCGTCACTTCTCCCTCCGGTCTCCGGGTTCGCACAACCAATTCCATCGGCAGTACCGCCACCTGAACATGTGGCACATAGACCACGCTGGGCACGCCCTCCCCAGCACCGTAGTACCGCACATCACCGACGACGCCAACCACGGTTCGGATCTGCCCGTCGAGGCCGATATCGATGCGACGGCCGAGAGCGCTTTCGCCTGGCCAAGAGCGTCGGGCAAACGACTCGTTGATGACGGCCACGTCAGCCGCTTCGTCCTCCTGCGAGAAGGCGCGCCCTTCGAGTAGGGAGATGCCCATCGTGGTGAAGTACCCTGGTGCGACGGCGTCGAAGCGCGCCGGCTCTGACGTGCGAGGCGCCGCGCCCGGCGCGGCATCTAGTCCCACGGGATACGCCTCAAATTGACGCGTCCGGTAAGGGAAGGCCCGACCGACACTCGCCGCTTCGACCCCGGGCAACGCACCGACGCGCTCCAGCAGAGAAGCATAGGCCGCCTGGGCAACCGCAGGATCGGTGCCTCGCACCGGGTAGTAGATCGACGCTGCAAGCACCCGTTCCTCGTCAAACCCAAACCCGGCCGACCCGGCGGCCAGCGACGGCCGTAGCTGCTGCCCGAATGCGGCAAGCAGCAGAACGGCGGCAGCGACCGCCATTGCCACCAGCCCGGGCTCTATCCACGGCATTCGGCGAGGTAATTGGAGGCGCATGGACAAGCGCGGAACCCACCGCAGCCCGATTCCCGTCCCGATCCCCAGCACCAGCACCGCTAGGACGACCGGCCCGTCGGCCTGATGATCGAACAGCGGTCCCCACCGTCCAAACAAAGGTCCTACGACAGCCTCCCGCACCCCGCGTGCGAGCGCCAGGCCGAGGAGCGCCGCCACGACCGCTACCCCGAGTGGTTCCGCCCACGCCGAGGGATCGTCCAGCAGGTCATCCTGTGCAGCGCGGGCTGCTACCCGGCGAAACGTTATGGCCCAGACAAGAAACAGGAGTGCTACAGCACCGACTAGCAGCAGCAGCAGCGTTGGGCGAACCGGACCTGCGTATAGCTCGTGCATGGGATAGAATGGGGTACGGTGCGCCACCACCCCCGGACCGTCGGTTTCCATCCGGTCTGCAATAGCCCCGATCTCAGCGCGGGCATCGGCCAGGGTCACGCCGGGCCGGAGGCGGCCCGCGACGTAGTGCTGCTGCCCACGACCGGGCTCATAGGGGAGCGCCGCCCATAGATCGACGCGGTGCGAGAGCTGGCCGGCCTCTGGCATCACGCCGATGACCACGTAGGGATGCCCCTCAAGGATCACCTCACGCCCGAGGATCAGCGGATCCCGGTGGTAGCGCCGTGCCCAGAGTGCCTCGCTCAACACCACCAGCGGTGCCGCCTGCAACCCGACCTCATTCGGCTCGAACACCCGACCGAGCAGTGGCTCAACGCCAAAAACCTCGAAATAGGCATCATCGATCAACATGGCACGGAACCGTTCCGGCGGCCCCTCCCCCGTCAGGTTGCCATCCACGGCATCGAACGTGGTGAGACGGTCGAAGCTCGTGCTCTCAGCACGCCACGCGGCGAAATCCTCGTGCGGCACAACCGCATCGTCCCAGCCCTGCCCCACGCGAACCAGCCGGTCGGCCTCGTCGAAGCGGAGCGGGCTGAGCAATGTCGTATAGACCAACCCGACGATGAGGGCGATCAGCCCGAAACCGATAGTGAGCGTCCCGCCGACCGCGAGGAGCCGCCGAGCAACACGAACCGGGTGATCTTCTTCAGCCCGCAGGCAAGCCGCCTGGATGCGTCCTACGTCCCCGAACCGCCGGTGAGCGTCGGCCTCGGCTTCGTCCGGGGCCATCCCGGCGCGGAGGTTGTCCTCCGTGCGCAGGGCGAGGTGCGCCCGCAGTTCCTCCTCGATCTCGCGGGCGAACGCCTGGCGGTGCCGAGGCGTCAGCGGGCGCGGCCAGTGCGTGAAGCCGAACATGGATCAGGCCCCTCCAGGAGCCAGCAGCACCTTCGCCGCCGCCTCACTGAAGCGCTCCCATGCCGCTACCTCGTCCCGAAGCTGCCGCTTTCCTGCGCGGGTCAGCTGGTAGAACTTCGCCCGCCGGTTGTTCTCCGAGGTCCCCCATTCAGGCTCGATCCAGCCTTTCGCTGCCATTCGGTAGAGTGCCGGATAGAGCGATCCCTCCTCCACCTGAAGCACGTCCTCGGACACCTGCTGGAGGCGGCGCACGATGGCGTAGCCATGCATCGGGCCGGAAGTGAGCGTCTTCAGGATGAGCATATCGAGCGTGCCTTGAAGTAGGTCACCTTTTTTACGAGCCATAGTAGTGAGTAGCAGGAAAAGTGGTAGTGTAACCTAGAGCGCCTCCCCTCGATTGTCAAGGGCACGGAGAGCTACCCTAGCGAATGAGAGTCACCTGTTGGGTCTCGGCGAACCGGCGGCCTTCGCCTCCGGCAGCCTCGGCTTCCAATCGGACGATGTAGGTACCGCTCGCCAGCCCTTGGCCCTCCAGATCTACGCGATGCGTTCCCGCCGCCTGCTGCACACCGTCTAGCAGAACAGCCACTCGCCGCCCCGTCACGTCGTAGATCGTGAGGCTGACGTGGCCCGGCGCGGGAAGCGTGAAGCTGAGGCGCGTGCTGCCTCGGAACGGGTTTGGAGCAGCCGGGGCCAGCGCAAAGCCCGTCGGTGTCGTGCTACCGAACTCGTTCGCCACTGTGGTCGGGTCTACGTCCCCTACGAAGACTCCGCGCCCGTGCGTACCGACTGCGACGCGCCCATCCGACCGGCGCGAGACGACGTGGTTGGCGATCACGTTCCCCGTCATTTCGGTCGCCTCCTGGGTCCAGACGGTGTTCATCCCGTCCAACTCCATCGTCGAGAAAAGCCCCACGCTCGTCGCCACGAAATAGACCGACCGTGCGTCGCCGAAAGTGGTCAGCGGAAGGATGGAGGCCGAGCGGAGCGACGGACCGTCATTGTTCGTTCCGGCGAGGTTGCCCTCGATGGCGATGTAGGTCTGCCCCCCATCCGCCGAGTGGTAGAGACCGAGGATGTTGAAGTTGGAGAGCACGACGATGAGTTCGTCGGCGTCCTCGGGGTTGACCGCGATGCTGTGGACGAACGCGCCCGTCGGGGTATTGGGAATCGAAACCTCTTCAAGTCCATCGGTAGCCGTGTTGGCGTTCTCCAAACGGAAGATCCTTGGCGGGCCTGCGTTGAAGGTATTCGTCGCACCCAGGTAGAGGATCGGCGGCGAGGACCGCGAAATACCGTAGGTGGTGTAGTAGTAGCCGCTCGGCAGCGCGAAGTTGTCTAGCCGCTGCCAGTTCGGAATCGGGTTGGGCGCGTTCAGGTTGGGGTTACGCCACATCGTCGCCGTGATCGTGCCGGTGCCGCCATCGGAGTAGTAGGCCGTCTGCCCGTCGTTGGGGTCGATGAGCAGGGGGTGGATGTAGAACTTGAAGCCGGTGGCTCCGGGGGGCATCAGTTCGATCAGCGCATTGCCGATAGGTCCGCCCTGCCCATTTGCGGCCTCCGTGCTACTCTGGATCTCCGTCTGCTCGGCGTTGCTGTAGTTGAGCCGACTGAACCGGCCGTTCGAGATCGACGCGAAGACGTACTGGCTGCCGAAGTAGCCGAAGCCACCGTCGTTGAAGAAGATGCGCTCGCCGGGGGTAAACTCTGCAGCCCCCCCGTCGCTCCGCAGGTCGCGGATGTACGACGTGCCGGTGTCCTGCAAGCCGGTCGCGATGCGCGGATCACCCGCCTCCTCACTGATGAATAGCGTGAACGCCTGCGCGACGTTGAGCCCGCCCCCGTTGGTGTTCTCCCAGACGACCTCATCATCCGACACATTGCGGGTCAGGAAAACCCCGCCATCGTTTCCGTTCCACATCACCTCCGGGTCTGCCGGATCAAACGCAACGGCATGCTGGTCGATGTAGTGATTGGGGTAGAAGTCCGCGTAGACCGGGTCGATGATGACCTGGATCGCCGAGTAGCCCCCAATGCTGGCCTCGTCGAAGGTGGGAATTGGGGTGGCAAAGCCATCCGTGGAACGGTAGAGTTGAATGCCGCCCACGACGACGAAGTCTTCATCGTCCGGCTTGACGCCGAGCACCATCGCGTAGTTGAGGAAGCTGTAGAGCCGAGCGCCGTGGAAGCGCGATCCAGGATAGTCAGGCAGGTTGGCCGAGCGATCCTCCGACGCGCCGGTCGTCAGGTTGATCTTGTGGAAGCGGAAGTCCTCCTCTCCGGTTGTGAGGCTTTGCGAGACGAGAGTTAAGAGGTACGCCACGTCCGGGTTCGAGGGCGCGATGGCTATCAGCGTGCGCTGGTGCACCGCCGGGTAGGTCGAAGGCGTGATCTCGGTCCATGTCAGCCCATCATCCTCGGAGAGATAGACCCCACCCGCTGCCGACTGCCCGCCCGAGGTATTCAGCGTGGAGAGCGTCGCGACGAGTCGTCCATCCGGCCCCGCCGCGACCTCGCTGTACTGATGCGCGCTCAGGCTGCCGAGCACGCGGGGAAACGACGCCGTGAGGTCCTGGGAATCGGCACGGTAGACGCCGCTGAAGTTATTGGTCACGAAGAGCGTCCCGGTGACCGGGTTAACCGCCATCCGCGCCACGAAGTCAAAGGCCGCGTCGGCGCTCGACGGACTGCCCGCGATGCTGTTTGGCATCAGCGTCCATGACTCCCCATTATCCGAGGACTGGTAAAGCCCGAGCGCGTAATAGGCCGAGTAGCTGCCCGTCCACCCGCCGGTGCCTCGGAACTCGCCGCCCCCGGCGTACCACGTGGCCG
>JABDIZ010000061.1 GCA_013003465.1 Rhodothermaceae bacterium | reverse complement strand
ACAATGCGCGGGCACACGCGGGCACACGCGGGGCAGGTTCGGGCGGAGTCGCTTACTTGTAGCGGTAGACGATGCGGCCCTTCGTGAGGTCGTAGGGCGACATTTCAACGTCCACGCGGTCGCCGGGGAGGATGCGGATGAAGTACTTGCGCATCTTGCCGGAGAGCAGGCCGAGGATGGTGTGGCCGTTGTCGAGTTCGACGCGGAACTGGGCGTTGGGGAGGGCTTCGGTGACTACGCCTTCCTGCTGAATGGGTTGCTGTTTAGCCATAAAGGGGGAATGGAGGGAGGAACAGGCCGATCTGGAGGAGCCGCCGCGATGCCGCGAACCCACCGATCTGAGCATATCCCTACGCGCGAGAAGCCTCTCAGGGTCCGCACGGAACGGATGGCCTCCGTGCAAACGCCGCGAAGGTAGGCGCTCAACCCCGGACACGTTGCCTCGTCTGCCCGAGGTCTTCAGCTGCGTCCTCCGACTCAGGGAGGTCGAGGATCGGCCTCGTAGGTTCGTGTACCGGAGGCACTGGGATCGATGACGCGAATGTATGGTGTACGAGGCCCGCCAGGCGCTGGAGCCGCTTCTGCTGGCGCGCCGCCCAGAGTGACACCGACGCACGCACCACGCCGAGCCCGCCGACGCCGCTCGCCCCGGCAATCGTGACGTTAAGCAGGTCGGCCAGTCCGCCTCCATCGAGGGTCATGCCTGCGACGCCCGCGCCCCCGAAGAAGGCCAGTACGTAGGCCACGAACATCACGCCGCCGTACTGATGGCGGACCTGGATGGTCGTCTGATCGTCCTGCGGTCGGAGGGTGACGCCCGTGCGGACGATGGTGATGCTGCCGTCTCCAAAGCCGCGACTCCATTCGCGGGCTGGGCCGATGGTACTGGTCTCTCCAGTGCCGCCCGTGAACCGCCGTAAGGCCTGCACAACCTGTTCCCACTGCTCGTCGGTGAGGGGACCGTCTGCGACCCGCGCCTGCTCCACGGCAAAGGGGCCGCCCCAGAGGGTAGGTCCTCGTTCGGTGTCTACGCGGCTTTCGAGTTCGAGCGCCGCCTTGCGGAGGTGGGCAGGGTCCAGGTCGAGTTCGGTGGCGATGTGCTCGATGTCTTCTAGCGAAAGGTGGGTGTCATGTGTGCCCTCGGCAGCTTCTTGCAGTTCCGTCGCCCGCTGGATCAGCGCACCGAGTTCTTTCTCACTGTAGTGTCGCTGAGGCATGAGGTGTTCGAGGGTATTTCGGGCGGAGTCGTTGAAAGCTACGGTACGTGTAGAAGGCAGTTGCACGAGGGAGATGATGTGACAAGGCGCTGGAAGCCGGGGCCAGACGTTTCTTCGCCACCTCTCCACCTGGAACTCTAGCGTTCCAATGTAATTTTAGCGCCTGCCCGTTCGGAACCCGATCCGGGGTCCGGTCGCCCTCTCTGCGCGGAAGGTCCTGCGCTCTAGCGGCTCTGCCCCGGATCCTCGTATCGGCCTTCCCGGCTCACGAGTCCCCCACGAAGCGTCCCGCTTCTCTCCCCACCGGCTTCTATGTTTGAATCTCTATCCGACAAGCTCGACGCCGCCCTCAAAAACGTCAAGGGCGAAGGCCGCATCAACGAGCTTAACATCGCCGAGACGATGCGCGAGGTCCGCCGCGCGCTCCTCGATGCCGATGTCAACTACCAGGTCGCTCGCGACTTCACCAACAAGGTCAAGGAGCGCGCCCTCGAAGACAAGGTCCTCACCGCCGTCGCGCCGGGCCAGCAGTTCGTCAAGCTCATCTACGACGAACTCGTCTTCCTCCTCGGCGATGTGCACGTGGAGCTCAACAAGAGCAAGCGGCTCCCCAACGTCATCCTGATCGCGGGCCTGCAGGGCTCGGGCAAGACGACGTTCACGGGCAAGCTCGCTACGTTGCTCAAGGGCAAGGGCCGCAACCCGCTCCTCGCCGCCGCCGACGTGTACCGCCCGGCCGCCGTAGACCAGCTCAAGACGCTCGCCGATCAGGTCGGCGTGCCCGTCTACACGATTACGGGGGACGATGGAACGCCTGCCAAGGACGCCGTCCGCGTCGCCCGCGAGGCCGTCGCCGAGGCGCGCAAAACGGGCCGCGACACCGTCATCATCGACACGGCCGGGCGCCTGCACGTGGACGAGGCCATGATGGCCGAGGTCGTGGCGATCAAGGAGGCCGTCGAGCCCGACGAGATCCTCTTCGTCGTGGACGCGATGACGGGGCAGGACGCCGTCAACACGGCCAAGGCCTTCAACGACCAACTCGACATCGACGGCGTCGTCCTCACCAAGCTCGACGGCGACACGCGCGGCGGCGCGGCGCTCTCCATCCGCTCCGTCGTCGAGAAGCCCATCAAGTTCGCCTCGACCGGCGAGAAGCTCGACGCGCTGACCGAGTTCTTCCCCGACCGGATGGCGCAGCGCATCCTCGGTATGGGCGACATCGTGTCGTTCGTCGAGAAAGCGCAGGAGCAGTTCGACGAGGAGGAGGCGCTGAAGCTCCAGTCGAAGCTCCAGAAGCAGACCTTCGACCTCGAAGACTTCTACACGCAACTCCAGCGGATCAAGAAGATGGGGTCGATGAAGGACCTCCTCGGCATGATCCCCGGCGTCGGCAAGGCCGTCAAGGACCTTGACGTGCGCGACGATGCCTTCAAGCACATCGAGGCCATCATCCAGAGCATGACGCCCGAGGAGCGCCAGAACCCCAAGATCATCAACGGCAGCCGCCGCCAGCGCATTGCGCGGGGCGCCGGGCTCAAGGTGCAGGACGTCAACCAGCTGCTCAAGCAGTTCCGGGAGATGAAGAAGATGATGAAGACGATGACCAAGCTCTCGGGCAAAGGCCGCAACGTCGACCTCGGCGGCCTGATGGGGCTCGGCGGGCGCTAACCGCCGGTTGCACGTTTATCGGTTCCAGGTTGCAGGTTCAACTGGCCCGGAGCCCCCCAACCTTCAACCTTTCAACTTTCCAACCAGGAACCCAATACCATGGCAGTCAAACTCCGCCTCCGCCGGATGGGACGCAAGAAGCTTCCCGTCTACGCCCTCGTCGCCGCCGACGCGCGCAGCCCGCGCGACGGCCGTTTCATCGAAGACCTCGGCCGCTACGAGCCCATCGCCGAGCCCGCCAGCGTGCGTCTCAACGAGGACCGCATCCTGTACTGGCTCCGCGAAGGCGCGCAGCCGTCGCACACCGTCCGCAACCTGCTCTCCGAAGAGGGCGTGATGCTCCGGCTCCATATGCTCCGCAAGGGCAAGGAGGCCGACGAGATCGAGGCGGCCGTAGAGGCGTTCAAGGCGCACCGCGCGGGCAAGACGCCCGAGACCAAGACGGCCGAGGACCGCCGCCGCGAGGCCCTCGAAGCCGAGCGCAAGGTGGCCGCCGAGCAGGCCAAGAAGCTCGAAGAGGAGCGCGCTGCCCGCGAGGCCGAACTCGCCAAGCAGCGCCAGGAGGCCGAAGCCGCCGAGCGCGCCGAGCGCGAAGCACAGGACGCTGCCGCAGCAGCCGAAGCCGCGGAAGGGGACGAGGGCGAAGGCGCCGCCGAAGCGCAGATGGAGATGGAAGCAGCCGGTGATGAAGGTGCTGATGCCGCCGTCGCCGAGGCCGAGCCGGAGGCTGTGGCTGAAGCCTCGCCCGACGCGGCTGAAGAGCAGCCCGCCGTCGAAGCCGAGACCGCTGAGGCGGTTGCCGACGAGGCGGGAGAAGCCGTGGCCGAGCAGACAGAAGCGGCAGCCGAGGAAGAGGCTCCCGCTGAGGAGCCTGCCGCTGAAGCCGTGGTGGAAGAAGCATCGGCCGAAGAGGCAGTAGCTGAGGACGCCACGGTGGAGGCCGAGGAGGTTCCCATCGCCACGGCCGAAGAGGCTGCGCAGGAGCCGTCCGAAGAAGCCGCCGAGGAGCGTGTCGCGGAAGCGCCGACTGAAGAGCCTGCGATTGAATCGGCGGAAGACGACGACCTGACGAAGATCTGGGGCATCGGCCCTGTCTTCGCCGGCCTGCTGGGCGAGCACAACATCACGACGTTCGCGCAACTCGCCGGGACCGACGTGGAGCAGCTTCGCAGTATCGTCAACGAGAGCGGCACCAGCGCCGCCTCCGCGAATGAAGAGAGCTGGATGAAGCAGGCCGCCCTCGCTGCCGACGGCGACTGGGATGGTCTCGAAGCCTACATCGAGGAACTCAAGAACGCCTAAACGCGCAATCAAGCACGGGGGCCGGTGCGTGCCGTACCGGCCCCCGCTGTATCTGCCCGATGCCGAACGCCGTCACCGATAGTCTCCTGCTGATGGGCCGCTGCGGTCGCACGCATGGCGTACGCGGCGAAGTCAAGGTCTTCCCCGAGACCGACGACCCCGATCGCTTCCTCGCCCTGGACCGCGTGTTCGTAGGCGAGACACCGGCCTCGGCGACGGAGCGATCCATCGCACGGGTGCGCCTCCAGCCGCAGAAAGGCCGGACCCTCGTCCTGCTCCATCTCAAGGGACTGACGACGCCGGAGGAGGCCGGGTCGCTCCGCAACCTGAGCGTCTTTGCCCACGAGGACGACCTGCCGCCGCTTGAAGAGGGCGAGGTCTATCTCCACGACCTCATCGGCCTTGCTGTGGTCGAGGTGGACGATAACGACGAGCCCGCGTCCGAGGCCGTCGGCACCGTCCGCGATGTGTTCGATGGAGGGGCACAGCGCCTCCTCGTTGTGGCCCGCGACGGGCAGCCGGATGTGCTCGTCCCGGATGTGCCGCAGATCGTGCTGGCGGTGGACCTGGGGGCCGCCCGCATCCTCGTGCGCCTCCCGGATGGCTTGCTGGACTGAGGCACCATGCGTATCGATCTCGTCACGGTGTTGCCGGACCTCGTCCGCAGTCCGCTGGAGCACTCGATCCTCCAGCGCGCGCAGGACAAGGGCCTCGTTGAAGTGCACGTCCACAATCTGCGTGACTGGGGCCTCGGCCGCTACCGCCAGATCGACGATGCGCCCTACGGCGGTGGTGGCGGCATGGTGCTTCGGCCTGAGCCGCTCTTCGCCTGCATCGAGGCGCTCCAAGATCAGCTCGGCCAGCCGTACGACGAGGTCATCTACCTGACGCCCGACGGCGAGACACTCACGCAGCCCCTTGCCAATGCGCTTTCGCTCAACGAAAACCTGCTCCTCATTGCAGGCCACTACAAGGGCATCGACCAGCGCGTGCGCGATACGCTCGTGACGCGCGAGGTCTCCATCGGTGACTACGTGCTCTCGGGTGGTGAACTGCCCGCGCTCGTTCTCATCGACGCGCTCGCGCGGCTCATCCCCGGCGTCATCGGCGACGCCAACTCCGCACTCTCTGACTCGTTTCAGGATGGCCTCCTCGACTTCCCCTCCTACACGCGCCCGGCGGAGTTTCGGGACATGGAAGTCCCGGCCGTCCTCCGCTCCGGCGACCACGGCGCTATTCTCGAGTGGCGCGAGGTCCACCGTTTGGACAAAACCCGCACGCGGCGCCCGGATTTGCTTCCGCCAAGCGACCGCGAAGAATCCATCGAATAGGCTTTCGATGCTGCAACCGTTGGACCCTGCGCCGTACCTTTCGGGCTACGCGCTTGCGCTCCAGCGGCTTTTGAGCGGTGCCGCAGCCTCCCAGACGACATCCCCAGACGAAATCCCACCATGGCTACCGATTTGATGAGCCTCGTAGAGGCCACGCAGCTCCGCGACGACATCCCCGCGTTCCAGCCCGGCGACACCGTGAGTGTCCACGTCCGCGTGATCGAGGGCGACAAAGAGCGCGTCCAGCGTTTTGACGGCGTCGTGATCGCCATGAAGGGCTCCGGCGCGTCCAAGACCTTCATGGTCCGTAAGGTGTCCAACGGCGTCGGCGTCGAGCGCATCTTCCCTCTCAACTCGCCGAAGATCGCGAAGGTGGAAGTCATCCGCGAAGGCCGGGTGCGCCGTGCCAAGCTCTACTACCTGCGCGGGCTGCGCGGCAAGGCCGCCCGTATTCAAGAGAAGCGCCGCGACACCGCCAAATGAGTTTTCGGGTTCTGGTTTTTGGTGGACCTCGAAAACGAGAATGCGTAAGCCTCCCGTAGGAAACCAGAAACCGGATAACCAGAAACTCTATGAAGCTCGCCGTCTGGCCTTCCCCGCCTGCGCAGGCGTTGGCCGACGTGCTGGCCGAGGCCGGGATGCTCTCGGAAACGGCGACTGTGGAGCCGTTCAACGCGGCCCGCGCGTTAGAGCAAGGGACCGTCGATCTGGCCCTCGTCCCGACGCTTGATGTGCTCCGGCAGCCCGACGCGTTCGACCTCGTTCCCGGCGTGGCCCTCGCCGGGGAGCGCGATCCGCTGACGAAGCTTGTGGTCGGGAGTGCGCTGGACGCCGTTGAAACGGTGGCCTTCGATCCGCGCCACGGACAGGCCGCGCTGCTCGCGCAACTCGTGCTCAAGGAGCACTACAGTGCGAAGCCGTCGTTCGCCCCCGCCGATCCGTCGGTTGGGCTGGAGATGCTGCTGGCCGGGCATTCGGCGGCGCTCGTCTCCGCCGCGTCCGAAGCCACAGATGCCGTCGTGCTCGACCTCGGCCAGGAGTGGACCGACCTGACGCTCCGCCCGATGGTGTGGGGGCTCCTCGCCGCGCGCTCTGGTTCGCTCGCCATCGAGATCGCCCGGCGGCTCCGCGATGCCGTGCAAGGGGCGGCTCCGCCCGATGTGGCGCGCACGGATCACGGCACGCTCGTCTACCAGTTTTCGCTCGACGGTTACGCCCACGACGGCCTCGACGAATTCGTCAACCACCTCTACTACCACGGCACGCTTGCGGACTTCCCCGATTTGCCCTTCCTCGTGATCCCCCCGGATGACGAGGACGCTGACTCCGACGAGGCCTGACGCATGGCCGACGACGCTGGCATCAAAATCATCGCGACCAACCGCCGCGCCCGGCACGAGTACCATCTCGAAAAGCCGGTCGAAGCCGGGATGGTGCTGACGGGCTCCGAGGTGAAGTCGCTGCGCGAGGGGCGCGTACAGTTGCAGGAGGCCTTCGTGACGATCCGCCGCGACGGGATGGAACTGCTCAACATGCACATCGCCCCCTATGAGATGGGCGGCTACGCCAACCACGAGCCGACGCGCCCGCGCCGTCTGCTGCTGCACAAGCGTGAGATCATCACCTTCAAGAAGGGGATCGAGCAGCAGGGCTATACCATCGTGCCGTTAAAGCTTTACTTCCGAAATGGGCGCGCGAAGATCGAGATCGCACTCGGCAAGGGGAAGAAGCTCCACGACAAACGCCACGACATCGCTGCGCGCGACGACCAGCGTCGCATCGAACGCGCCATGAAATCCCGCTGACACACTTCACTCTGTCATCCTGAGCGGAGGCCGCAGGCCGGAGCCGACCTGAAAGGCGGCGCAGTCAACGATCTTGGTGCGGTAAGCCAATAGCCCATTGGGGCCTTCGGCGTATCGGAACTAGATCCTTCGACGCGCTTCGCTCGCTCAGGATGATATGTTGTTTGAGCACCACTATGTCTTTTCTCTCTGTCGAAGAACAACTCCAGCACATCCGTCGCGGCGTCGCCGAGGTGCTGCCCGAAGAGGCGCTAACCGAAAAACTGGCCCGCTCGGTGAAGACCGGCCAGCCGTTGACCGTGAAGCTGGGCGTAGACCCCACGCGGCCCGACCTCCACATCGGGCACGCCGTCGTGCTGCGGAAGCTGCGGCAGTTCCAGGATCTCGGCCACCAAGCCATCCTCATCATCGGCACCTTTACGAGCCGCATCGGTGATCCGTCGGGGCGGAGCAAGACGCGCCCACCGCTCTCGGAAGCCGAGATCGAAGCCAACGCGGAGACGTACTTCGAGCAGGCCAAGCATGTGCTCGGCACCGATCCTGCAAAGCTCAACATCGTCCGCAACGGCGACTGGCTCGGCCCGATGACCTTCGCCGACGTGATCCGCCTCGCCGCGCAGACGACCGTCGCGCGCATGCTCGAACGCGACGACTTTTCGAACCGCTACAAGGCGGGCGAGCCGATCTCGCTCCACGAATTTCTCTATCCGCTGGCGCAGGCGCAGGACTCGGTCCACCTCCAGAACGACATCGAGTTGGGTGGGACTGATCAGACGTTCAATTTGCTCATGGGGCGCTCGCTGATGGAGGCCGCCGGGCTGGAGCCGCAGGTCTGCCTCACGCTGCCCATCCTCGAAGGGACCGACGGCGTGCAAAAAATGTCGAAGTCGCTCGACAACTACATCGGCATCACGGAGGCGCCGGAAGAGATGTACGGCAAGGTGCTCTCCATTCCGGACGCGCTCATCTACCGCTACGCCGAACTCGCGACCGACATCCCGACCGAGGAGCTGACGCGCTGGCAGACGTACGCGGAGGAAGACCCGCGCAACGCCAAGCACGACCTCGCCTTGCAGATCGCGCAGCTCTACCACGGCGCCGAGGCCGCACAGGCGGCACGCGCGCACTTCGAGCAGACCGTCATCCGCAAGGAGGAGCCCGACGAGATACCGGAGATCGTGCCGGAGACGGGCAGCGGGCAGGCAGGCATCATCGACCTGATCCGGCTCGCTGGCTTCGCACAGTCGAACGGCGAGGCGCGCCGGTTCGTGCAGCAGGGCGCCGTCTCCATCGACGGCGAGAAGGTGGACGATCCGATGCAGATGATCGACCTAGAGGCCACGGCGCCGTTCGTTCTCAAAGTGGGAAAGCGGCGCTTCGCGCGGGTCGTCCGGTCTACCTGACCGTTCAGCGGCAATAGACGGCGACTGACACGGGTTTGCAAGGGAACGCACGCTCGGACGGGGTACGTTACGATGCCCTTCGTGCGTTGCCTCACCATGCGCCGATTGCTTCCGATTACCCTCTGGCTCCTCGTTCCGGTGGTCCTGGCTCAGGGCGCCGAGGTCTCGCCGTTCGTCGCGGGCATGGCGGCGCTGGAGGCGGATGACTACGCCGAGGCGCTGGCGCAGCTTCAGGAGGCCCTCGCCGACAACCCACAGCATGCCGACGCGCACTACGCGCTCGCGCTCGCCTACGGTGCCGAATCGCCTCTGCGCGATGAGCGCCAAGTGGTTCGGCACCTCGACCGCGCCCTGCGCCTCGATCCCGAGAACGCGCAGTATCTGGAAGCGCGTCTGGAAGCGCTCCGCCGGACGATGCCCGAGGAGAAGGCCTTCAGCACAACCGACACGCGGCGGCCCGCACTCGCGCGCCGCATTCTTGAGATCGACTCGACCAACGCTCTTGCCCACGAGGAATTGGCACTGAGCGCCTTTCTGGAGTTCGACTGGCGGCGCCAACTCGCCTTTCGAAGCGGCGGATGGAATCCCTTGGCCACGCGAGGACGCAGTGGGGCCGCCAACCGCGCGCGAGCACGGGCAGACGCTCACCTTGCGGCGGCCCTCCAGGCCGATCCCAAACGGGTGAGTGCGCATCGCTTGCGGGTGCGCCTGGCGGTCTATGCCCGCGATGAGGGCCAGTTGGACGTTGCGGCCCGGGCCTTCTTCACCGCTCAGCCGGAAGACCCAGCGGCCTGGCTTTACCTGGGCTTAACCGCCTACCGACGCCATGATTTGAGTGTGGCCGAACGCCACTTCACGCAGGCCCTGGCCGCGATGCCAGCTAGCGAGCGAGCGTCGTTCGAGCAGATCGCGTTGCTACTGAGCGAAGAAGAAGAGCGTGCCTTCAGCGCAGACTCAGCCACGGTCGCTGCGCGCTTCTGGCAGGTGCGAGACCCCCGCTTGCTCTCCTCGCAGAACGAACGGCGGCTGGAACACTATGCGCGCCTCGCGCTGGCGGATCTCCTCTTCGCCGATGTACGGCGCGGGACGCGTGGTTGGGCTACGACGCGTGGCGAGGTGGTAGTGCGCTACGGTCTGCCCGATGTTGATCGGCGTTGGGTCTCTTCCAGTGTCGGGGCGTACCAGCAGTGGGTCTACGGCGGCGAGGAGGGGTTCAGCCTAGTATTCCAAGACCTCTTCCTCAATGGGGATGTCGAGTTTCCGAGTTCTGCCGGAGGCGAAGACGAGGCGACGCGAGCCCGGAGCCTCTTCCACCGGACGCCGGAGCGCTTCGTGTACGCGCCGCCAGGGCTGACGCCCTTCCCACACCTCGTGGCCACCTTCAAGGGGGCCGACGGCCAGACTGAGGTCGTCATTCCGATGGGGGTGCCGGTGGATGGCATCGAATCGCCGGAGAACCAGCATCTGCTCGATCTCCGCACGGGCGCGTTCCTGCTCGACACCGACGCGGAGGTGGTGGCCGAGGCGCGTCGGCAGGTCAAGCGTCTCGGCTCCGGAGACGCCGTGCGCCTCGGTTCGACGCTACTCTGGACGGGCGGGCACGGGCTGTCGGTGGACCCCGGGAGCTACACCTTGGTCGTCGAGTTTGAGCAGCCCCGTGCAGGCGCCTTCGGCGTGGCGCGCGAACCGTTAGTGGTACCCGACTATCATCAGCCTGGCTTACGCCTGTCCTCGGCGGTCCTCGCCTTCCTGATTGAAGAAGAGAACACCGCGGCCGGGCCAGGGCGGGTGCGTCGAGGCCCCTTCGTGCTGCATCCGTCGCCGCAGAATCAGTTTGCCACTGATGCGCCCATCTACCTCTACGTGGAAGCCTACGGCCTGACGCTCCGCGAGGGACGTACGCAGTATGAGGTCGAGGCCATCCTCAAGCCCGAGGATCACGCTGGTGCACTGGCACGGGTGGCGCGGCGCCTCTTCGGGCGTCCGCCTCCGTCCGGAGTCTCCGTGCGCTACCCGCTGTCCGGGACCACGGCCGACGAAGGGCAATACGCCATCCTCGATGTCGTGGCTGAGACCCCTGGCCCGTACCTTCTCACCCTTCGCATTCACGACCTGCACGCCGGGCGCACCGTCGAGACGACGCGCCGTCTCGAACTCACGGCGCCGCACACGGCGCCCTCACCGCCGTTGCCCTGAGGGACCTCTGCTGCCGAGCCCTCGTATCTCTCTTGATCTTGCTGAACCTGCCATGAAGTCGCTGCTATCCTGTTTCTTGCTTCTGGCCGTTTGCTGGTCGCTGCCGCTGGCCGCGCAAAGCCCTGCTGACGAGGTGATCGCCGAGGGCATCGAGGCCTACCGGGCCGAGCGCTATGAGGAGGCCCTGCGGGCCTTCGAAGCGGCCACGGCGGCGGATGAAGAGAATGCCGAGGCGCACTTCCTCCTGGCCCGCGTGCTCTTCGATACGCCCCTGCGCGATGAAGGCCGGGCCGGACGGTCCATTGCACGGGCCCGTGAACTGGACCCCGACAACCTGCAGTACATGGTGGCGCAACTGCAGCAGTTGCGCACCGATACGTGGAACTTCTTCCAAGAACTGCTCCGCACACAAGCGCGACTCGAGTTGGCCCAGAAGATCCTCGAGCAGGACCCCAGCAACTCATTCGCGCACGAAGAGTTCGGGGCGTATCACATCCGCGACTTCTGGCGCTACCGCAACGCCATCTCGATCAATGGCCTGGCCTTTTCCTCGGGTCAGCCGGATGATCAGCGTTTTTCCTTTGATGACGAAGGCAGCCAGGTCGCTCAGATCGACGACCCCTCGCAACCGATTGGAATCGCAGACCGCGACCCCGTGGGCAACCCCGAGCAAGGCTTCCCGGTTGAGTGGATCGATCCGGGCACATTGGCCATGAGCGACCGGCTGGATCTCGATGCCTTGGACGACCAGGGAGCGCCTATTCAGGATTTGAGCGCGCGGGCTGACCGGGCATACAACCGAGCCATCGGACACCTCGAAACGGCGCTCGCGAGCGATCCGCGCCGCCGTCCCGTGTATACCCACCTGATGCGGCTCTATGCTCTGGGCGAGCAGTGGGACGAAGCGCTCGAACGGCTCTCGCCCATGATCGTCTTCTTCCCCGACGACGCCGAGATGTGGCAGTTCGTGGGCCTGACCAACCACCGGCTCGGGCGGGACGATGCCGCCGATGTCGCGTTTGGCGAGGCATTGGAGCGCATGGATGAAGAGACGCGGGCGGTGTTCGAAGACATCTCCCTGCTGCTTCCCGAAGAGGAGCAACGCCTCTACCGAGAGGACCCTGAAACTGTGACCCGGCGGTTCTGGACGAGCGAGAATCCCCGCTTTCTTACGCCCTACAACGAACGGCGTCTGGAGCACCACGCTCGACTCACCTACGCCGACTTGATGTACAATTCGGAGGATCTCGACCTGCCCGGTTGGGCAACCGAGCGCGGCAAGATCCACGTTCGCTATGGACGGCCCCAGGCTGATGTCGTCATTTTGAGCGGAGGAGAGGGAGGCTTTCAGAACATTCTGGAAGGCTACGTTGGGCGCGATCCCGCATTCGAATCCAACTGGGCGGCCACGCAGGGCAACTCGTTCAACATCTGGGACTACGGGGACTTTCGCTTTGTCTTTGAGGACCCCGGCATGCAAGGCGAGTACCGGCTGTACTCGCCGCCGGCGGATCTCTTTGCGGCCACCGGCATGGGCGCCGTAGAACGCATGGACTACGAGATGATCGCGCGACAGACGTTCCGCGAGCTGCCGGAGCGCTATGACTATCAGCCTGCTGGGCGGCTGGTCGGATTGCCCTATCTGGTAACGGCCTTCAAGGGGGCAAGTGCTCGCACCGAAGTCTATGTGCATTACGGGATTCCCATCGCTGCCACGTTCGATCCAGAGGCGGAAGACGTGGTGGATGTCACCGTCAAGACAGGGGCCTTCCTGATCAATGATGAGCGCGATCTGCTCGTGGAGCGGCGGCGTACCCTCTATGGGCTCAACGCCAGCCAGGTCGAGTCCTTCGAGCAGACGATGCTCTGGGTGGATACGCAGCCCATGGAAGCGCCGCCGGGCTCCCATTCGGTCTCGGTCGAATTCGAGACGGTGGGCGGAGGAACCGCCGCTGTGCAGCGCCGCGAGATCGAAGTCCCGGATTTCACGGGCGACGCCCTCGCGCTCTCCAGCATTATGCTCGCCTACCTCGTCGAAGAAACCGACGAAACCCGCATTCCCGGGCTGGTCGTCCGGGACGGCCTCGCCATCCAGCCGGCACCGTGGAGTGTGTTCAACCACACGCAACCCATCTACCTCTACTTCGAGGCCTACAACCTGAGCCTCAACGGCGGACGGACGGACTATGAGGTGGAAGCCCAGTTGCGGCCGAAGGACACCTCATCAGGGCTCGCGCGGCTCGCGCGTAGCATCTTCGGTGGCGGCGACCGTGGGGTCTCGACGGCCTACGAGCGGCAGAGTGACCGGAGCGACGAGGGACAGTACGCAATTCTTGATGTGCTCGATCAGGAGCCCGGGATCTACACGCTCACGCTCCGCATCACCGACCGCCACACGGGGCGCACTGTGGAGGAAACGACGGATCTGTACCTGGAGTGAAGGGTGAGGCGAGAAAGGTCGTCGCGCTGCTCCGTTCTCGCTCACTTCCTACTTCCCACCTCTTCCCTCCTGACGCGCTCGTCCATGTCGCTGACGAATCGCTTGAGTTCCGTCTTGTAGTCGACGAGTGCATTGGCGAGCCGTTCATCCGCGGTGGCGAGGACCTGGACGGCCAGCAGTGCGGCGTTCTTCGCCTGCCCGATGGCCACGGTGGCGACGGGCACACCGCCCGGCATCTGCACGATGGAGAGCAGCGAGTCGAGGCCCTTCAGGTGGCGCGTGGCGACCGGCACGCCGATGACCGGGAGGATCGTACTCGCCGCGAGCATACCGGGCAAATGCGCCGCTCCGCCCGCCCCTGCAATGATCACCTTCAGGCCGCGCTCCGCGGCCAACTCGGCGTAGGCCGTCATCGCCTCCGGCGTGCGGTGCGCCGAGAGCACGCGCGCTTCGAAGGGCACGTCGAACTGACGCAGCATCATCGCAGCAGCCTCCATCGTGGGCCAGTCGGATTCACTCCCCATGGCGATGCCGACCAGCGGTTTCCGGTTTTCAGATTCTGGGTTCTCCGAGGGCATGAGCAGCGTAGAGGAAAAGGCAACCGGAAACTAGAAACGCGAGACCAGCAACCTCCTAGAGGCGAATCCGGCTCGCGGCAGCCTCGGCGGCGTCACGGGCCTTGGCGGGATGGTCGGCAGTGACGGTGACGTGGCCCATCTTGCGGCGGGGGCGGGAGGCCGCTTTCCCGTAGAGGTGCACCGCCGCCCCTGGCATGGCGAGGGCGTCCGTCAGCCCACGCGGCTCAGCTGCGCCATCCCTGTGGCCCAGCACGTTGACCATGCAGACGGCCGGGACGCGCAGGCTCGGGTCGCCGAGCGGCCAGCCGAGCACAGCGCGGATGTGGTTCTCGAATTGTGATGTGTGGCAAGCCTCGATGGTGTAATGCCCGCTGTTGTGCGGGCGCGGCGCCAACTCATTGATGAGGATGCGGCCGTCGGCGAGGTGGAATAACTCGACGGCCGTGATGCCCACACTGTCCACAGCTTCGACGGCCTCCAGGGCGATGCGTTGCGCTTCGGCAGCGGCGCCCGCCGAGAGGTCGGCCGGGACCACGACGGCGTGGCACCGATGGTCGCGCTGCTCGAGGTAGGCGACCGGGTAAACCACATGGTTGCCATCCGCGCGCCGGGCGACCTGCACGGCCAACTCGCACTCGAAGGGGACCCAGGCTTCGACGAGCGCTCCATCGTCCGCAGCGAGGGTCATCCAGGCGTCCGCGAGGGCTTCGGCGTCGTCGCAGGTGGCGTTGCCATAGCCGTCGTAGGAGCCCTCGTAGCGCTTGAGCACGACGGGGTAATCGAATTGCCTGGCCGCAGCGAGGGCGTCGTCGAGGGTGGCGCAGCAGGCATACGGCGGAAGGGGCAGGTGCACCGCGGTGAGGGCCTTTTTCTGCCGTCCCTTGTGGCGGATGCGCTTGAGCGTCGAGGGGTGAGGCCAGAGCGCCACGCTCTCCGGTAGCACGTCGACCAACCGGTCGGCAGGCGCCCATTCGCTCTCGACCGTCACCGCATCGCAACCCTCAGCAAACGCGCGCAGCACGAACGGATCCATCCAGTCGGCTACGGTGACGTCGGCGAAGGCAGCTTCAGGGCCGCTGGCGTCGGGCGTGAGCAGCTTGACGCGTACCCCCAGGCGGATGGCTGCTAGCGCTGTCATCCGCCCCAACTGGCCTGCGCCGAGGATACCAAGCGTGGGGGTGTGCTCGGCTCTAGAAGTCGGGGACGAGGCCAAGGAAGAAGCGGAGGGGTCCACGGTCGTCAGGAGTCGGCGGTGGGAGGGGTGGCGAGGAGCGAGTCGAGGTCCAGCTCCGTCGCCACGAGCACGTCGCGTGCCTTCGAGCCCTCGAAGGGGCCGACGATGCCCGCCTCTTCGAGCTGGTCCACGATGCGGGCGGCCCGCGTGTAGCCCACGGAGAGTTTGCGCTGAAGCAAGGAGACCGAACCTTGCTGGCTACGGACGATTACGCGGGCGGCGTCCTCGAACAGGTCATCGCGGTCGTCGCTGGAACCGCCCAGGCCGCCAGGGCCCTCGTCGCTGGCCGACTCGACCGGCGGGAGCTGGTAGGGCCCGGCGCCCTTCTGGGCCTGCACGAAGTTCACGACCTCTTCGACCTCCTCTACGCTCACGAACGGGCCTTGCAAACGGGTGATGCGCGAGCCGTTCATGTAGAGCAGGTCGCCGTTGCCGATCAGATGCTGCGCGCCGCCCATGTCGATGATCGTGCGCGAGTCGATGCGCGAGGCCACCTGGTAGGCGATGCGGCTCGGGAAGTTGGCTTTGATGAGGCCCGTGATCACGTCCACGCTCGGCCGCTGCGTGGCGAGGACGAGGTGGATGCCGACAGCGCGGGCCATCTGCGCCAGGCGTGCAATCGGCGCTTCCACTTCTTTGCCCGAGGTCATCATCAGGTCCGCCAACTCGTCGATCACGACGACGATGTAGGGAAGATGGCGATGGTCCTCCTCGGTACTGAGGCCGCCTTTGGCCACTTTGGCGTTGTACTCCTCGATGCCGCGCACGCCCGCCGCCGCCAGCAGGTCGTAGCGCTGCTCCATCTCCCGTTCGCACGTTCGCAGCACGCCTGCCGCGAGCCCGAACTCCGTCGTGATGGGGTCCTCCAGGTCCTCGGGCATCGCGATGAAGTGATCGAGCAACCCCGCGTAGGAGTTCAGTTCGATCTTCTTCGGGTCCACGAGGACGAACTTGAGGTCGGCCGGGCGGCAGGCGTAGAGCAGCCCGCCGATCAGCGTGTTGATGCCCACCGACTTGCCCGAGCCCGTCGCGCCTGCCACGAGCAGGTGGGGCATCTTGGTGAGGTCCTCGATGAATACCTCGCCTTCGATGGTCTTGCCGATGGCGATGGGGAGCGCCATTTTGCCGCCATCGCGCTGGCTCGCGTCGCGGAATTTCTTCGTGGCGAGCATCGAGCGGAGGCGCACCAATTCGCGCGAGCGGTTCGGGATTTCGACGCCGATAGCGCTCTTGCCGGGAATCGGTGCGATGATGCGGATGCCGGGCGCGGCGAGCGCCATCGCGAGGTCGTCCTCCAGCGCGGTGATGCGGCTGATCTTGACGCCGGGCGCGGGCGTCAGTTCGTAGCGCGTGACCGTCGGGCCGACGACGGCGTCGATCTCCGCGATCTGGATGTTGTACGTCTCCAGCTTGTCGAGCAGGATCTGCTTGTTCTCCTCGATCTCCTCGTAGTCGATCTGCTGCCGGTCGTCGGGTTGTTCGAGCAGTTCGATGGAGGGGAAAGTATAGGGGAACGCGTTGGCGTCCGGCTGCGCGCGGCGCACCGAATCCAGGTTGGCCTGTTCCTCCTCGAACGGCCCGATGACGTTCAGGGCCGGCTCGTGACTGCGCTGCGCCTGCACCAGATCGTCCAGGAGCGAATCATCATCGCTCGGGGGGGCAGACGGCTCGGGTGGCGGAGGTGGGGCTGGCCTCGGATCGGCGGGCGGCGGGGGTTGCTTCGCTGCCGGTGCGGAGGGCGTAGGCGTGGGTGGTGCCGCGGCCTGTTTCTTGGCGGCACGCTTCTGCCGCCGCTCCTCTCGTTCGGCTTTGTTCGTTTCGCGGCGGGCGCGGCGTGCTTCCAGGGCGCTCGCGCGAAGCGCCTTGCGTTCCTCCGCGCCGCTACGGAGCGAAGCCCAGGTGCTGCGTATCCAGTCGCGGAAGCCGAAGACGAGTTCCTCCAGGCGGTCGAGCGAGGTCTGGATGTCGCGGTCCACGACGAGCAGCACCGTCACGGCGAGGGCGAGCAGCAGCAGCAGGAAGGCGCCCACGGCCCCGATCACGCTCTCCAACCAGCCTGCTACGCCGAGGCCGACCGCGCCGCTCCAGAGGTCGAGCGCCGTGTCGGTGCGCGGCTCCAGCCAGCCGAAGAAGCAGGCGAGGAAGAAGGCGCCCACGACGGCGAGGCCCGTCAGGAGCGGCAGGAAGACGATCTGGCGGCGGCGGAAGAGCGTCCAGCCCCAGCCGTAGAGTGCCCCGACGAGCAGCAGCACCGGCATGCCCAGAAAGCCCGTCACCAGCCACCGGCTCAGGATGGCGCCGACGGGCCCGAGTAGGTTGTCCGCACGGTTGTCGCGCGCATCGAAGAGGTCGCCCCAGCGGGCGCTCTCGATGGTCGCGTCGTCTGCGCGCGTGTGCGTCAGGATGGCGAGCGTCAGGAGGACGGCCAGCGCCAGCAGGATCAGCCCGAGAATCTCTTTCTTGCGCTCGGTAGTGACGAGCGCAGGCGGGGCGCCCTTCTTTTTGGTGCGTTTCTTGGCGCGGCTCGACGTGCTGCGGGTGCGGGTGCTACTCACCAGAGGGCGGGGTGGGGGATCGCTTCAAAATACGCGCCCGCACTGCTCAGCGAAAGGATTACGCGCGGGCCGCCTCGGACGCCGTCTCGGACAACGGGGCCTCGGGCTCCGTAGCGACGGGGGGTAAGGCCTCGGCAGCACGGGCACGGTCGTCTGCATTGAGGGTGAGGCGGCTGTCTTCGTAGCGCGGCAGGAACGGGAGGGCATCGGGTTGGGCGCAGTACGCCACGTCGTCGGCGTAGCCGAGCGCGATCAGGTGCTGCGCGTGGGTGCAGCCGAAAACAGCGCGGGCGAGGCGCTTCTGCTCCTGGCGGTACTGCGCCAGGGCGATGTGGGCGCCGTCGTCGAGTCCGTCGGGGATGGCGCCGCCCCATAGCCTGTGAAGGATCATGCCCGCGCAGAGCACGTCCTCGCGCGCGACCCGCCCGTTCTGGCCCGCGCACACGAGGGCCCCGTGCGGCACGTCGCCATTGACGGGGAGCTTGGCGCGGAGGAAGTCCACCACGCGCGAGACGTTCAGGAAGCACCCGGCGACGGCACGCGCTGCGCCCCGTGCCGCAACGAAGGCGCCTGTGCCGTTGGTCGTGTTGAGGACGATGGTTTTACCCGCCACCAACTCCGGCGTGTACTCCAGCGGCGAGTTGCCCACGCCGTAGCCGTCAATAGGGCGTCCGTTGCGCTCGCCGCCGAGCAGCGACGTCTCCGGGCCGATGGCTGCGGCAATGCGTCCGGCTTCACCCATGTCGTCCACCGGAACTACGGCCCGGGCGCCATTCGCCAGCGTCGTCACCGTCGTCGAGCACGCGCGCAGTACGTCCACGACGACCACGATCTTGCCCTTGAGGGTGTCGTCCGCGAGGGCACGGGGGGTGAGGTAGACGTCGAGCTGCATAGGCCGGGGGAAGGGGCGAACGCCCGAGGTCGCACGCACGGGCTGTCCGCCGTGTCTCGACCCAGGGAAGGCTGCGAAGAAGATAGACGCTTCGGCCTAATGCCTCACGGGCGGCAGGAGCAATTGCCCTGGTTGTGGAAAACTTTCCGGCGACCTGTGGATAATTCGGCGGGCGGCGCTTGGCCTTCGTCTCTTGGCACGCGATACTCGGCCCCTGTATCCGATTCAGAACGAGACTAGCTAGCCCAGCACCCTACCCCGCTCTGTGAAACGGAGGCTTGGTCACCGTCCCCGCCAGCAGCCGTCCGCGCACATTGAAGCGGAGCGTCGTGCCGGGCGTCGTGAACGCGGGATCGTTGGGCACGTAGCCCAGGCCGATGCCTTTGCCGAGCACCGGCGACTGCGAGCCGCTCGTCACCTCGCCGACGGGTTCGCCCTCGGCGTCCGTGATCAGGCAGCCCTGGCGCGGAATGCCCCGGTCCTCCATCACGAACCCGACGAGCTTGCGCTCCAGGCCGTCCGCTTTGATCGTGCGCAGCGTGGCGGCGCCGATGAAGTCGGTGGTATCGAGCTTGACGATCCAGCCGAGGCCTGCTTCGAGCGGATTGGTGTCTTCGGTGAGTTCGTTGCCGTAGAGGCAAAAGCCTGCCTCCAGACGGAGCGTGTCGCGGGCGCCGAGGCCTGCGGGCTTGAGGCCGTGCGTCTCGCCTGCTGCCATAAGCGCGGCCCAGACATCGGCGGCTTTCGCCGTCTCGCAGTAGATCTCCAGTCCCCTCTCGCCGGTGTAGCCCGTGTGCGAGAGAATCGCCTTCTCACAACCGAGGAACGCGCCCGGCTCGGGCCGCATGAAGTGGTAGTACTTGATGTCGGCCACCGGCAGATCGGTGACCTCGGCCATGATATCGAACGCCTTCGGGCCTTGCAGCGCGAGGAGTTCGACCTGCTCTGAGATGTTGTCGAGCACGCAGTCGAACCCGGCCTCGGCGTGGGCGGCCTCCATGTGCGCCACGTCCTTGTCGATGTTGGACGCATTGATGACGAGCATGAACACCTCGCCGTTGAGCCGGTAGACGAGCAGGTCGTCCACAGCCCCGCCGTCCGGGCGGCACATGACGGTGTACATCGCCTGGCCGTCGACGAGCTTGGTGGCGTCGTTGGTGACGAGGTGCTGCACAAAGTCGAGTGCCTGCGGGCCGCTGACGAAGACCTCGCCCATGTGGCTCACGTCGAAGAGCCCAGCGGCCTCGCGGACGGCGTGGTGCTCATCAAGGATGCCGCTGTACTGCACGGGCATGTCGAACCCGGCGAAGGGCATCATCTTGGCGCCGAGGGCGACGTGGATGGGGTGGAGGGCGGTGGTCTGGAGCGTGGCCGGTTCCATAGGGGGAAGAGTGAAGTGAGACCTGAGAAGGTAGAAAGGGGAGCGGGGCCAGGGGAGTCTAGTTTCCCGGCCCCGCTCCTTCTCACGTCATCTGGCTCCGGGCCATGCGCGCTCGGGGAAGGCGCCTTCGTAGCGCGTCACGGCCTCTTCGATGATGCGGACCGCCTCGGTGCGGTCCACGAAGTCGCTCGTCTCGACAGCCTTGCCTTCGAGCGTCTTGTAGTCGAGGAAGAAGCGCTCGATCTGGCGGCGGCGGTGCGCCTGGAGTTCGTCGAGGTCGGTGTATTCGGCGAAACCAGGGTCGTCCACACAAACGGCGATGATCTTCTCGTCGGCTCCGGCCTCGTCGTGCATCGGGAGCATGCCGATGGCGCGGGCGCGGAGCACGCACAGTGGGTCTACGGGCTCGTCCATCAGCACGAGGACATCAATGGGGTCGCCGTCGCCGCCGAGGGTGCGGGGGATGAAGCCGTAGTTGGCGGGATAGTAGACGGCGCTGTAGAGCACACGGTCGAGGCGGAGCAGGCCCGTCTTTTTGTCGAGCTCGTACTTGACCGTCCCGCCGCGCGGAACTTCGATGACCACGTTGAAGGCCTGGCGCACGTCGCGCCCGGCGGGGAGGTCGTGCCATGCATGCATGGAGTCAGCCGGTTGGTTGGGAAGGAGGGCGATCAGTTTCGCCCGGACGGTTACCTTCGCTACGACGCATTCACCCGAAGGCTACACCGTGCGCCGTTTCCTCACGCTCGCTTCGCTTCTCCTTCTCCCCGCGCTCGTTGCGGCGCAGTCGCAACCTACGGCGTTCATCGGCGCGACCATCTACCCGATCAGCGGACCGCCCATCGAAGACGCGATGCTCATCATCCAAGATGGGCGCATCGTGGAGGTCGGCCCGATCCGCACCAATCTCGTCGGCGTGCAGCAGGTGGACGTGATGGGCAAGGTCATCCTGCCTGGCCTCGTGGATACCCACTCGCACACAGGCGACGGCGACGGCGGCGACCGTTCCGGCCCGCTCCACCCCGATGTCCGCATCCTCGACGCGCTCGACCCCCGCGCCGATTCGTTCGAGCGCGCCCGGGCGGGTGGGATTACCACGCTCAACGTGATGCCCGGCTCGGGCCATTTGATGAGCGGGCAGACGGCCTACCTCAAGCTCCGCGACGCCAATACCATCGAGGCCATGCTCTTCTGCGACGACCCGCTCACGGGCGTGTGCGGCGGCATGAAGATGGCCAATGGCACCAACTCGCTGCGCGGCACCAACGGCTTCCCAGGCACCCGGGCGCGCTCGGCGGCCATCGTTCGGGAGATGTTCTATGAGGCCATCGCGTACCGCGAGAGTGGCCGTGCAGACTCCGCCGGAACGCGCGACCTTGGCAAGGAGGCCCTCCTGCAAATCCTCTCCGGCGAGCGCCGTGTCCACTTCCACACGCACCGCCACGACGATATCCTGACGGCGCTGCGACTCGGCCGCGAGTTTGGCTTTACGCCTGTGCTCCACCACGTCTCCGAAGGCTGGCGCGTAGCCGACGAGATCGCGGCAGCGGGGGCCCCCGCGTCCATCATCGTGCTCGACTCGCCCGGCGGCAAGCTCGAAGCGCGCGGCCTCTACATCGACACGGGTGCGGCGCTCGAACGGGTGGGCGTAGACGTGGCCTACCACACCGACGACTACATCACCGACAGCCGTCTCTTTCTCCGCTCGGCAGCGCTCGGCGTGCGTGGCGGCATGAGCCGTGAGGCGGCGCTCGAATCGCTCACGCTCGCGGGCGCCCGCATGCTTGGCCTCGCCGACCGCCTCGGCAGCCTGGAACCCGGCAAGGACGCCGACTTCATCCTCCTCTCGGGCGATCCGTTCTCCGTCTACACGCGCGTGGAGCAAACATGGATCGAGGGGACGAAGGTGTTTGACCTCGCCAATCCCGAGGACCGGGCCTACGCGACGGGCGGCTACGAGGCCTACCGTACGAGCGCAGCAGACCACGAGGACTGAGCCGTGCGATTTGCTGCCTTCATCCTTCCGTTGCTCTTGCTCATCGGATGCTCGAGCACCCGGCCTGACGCCAATCTGCCGCCGCAGTACGCCGCCGCGCCGGACAGCGACTCGGTGCTCTCGGCACCCGTTTACACGCTCGCCGCCGACCCTGCCGTCAACCGCTTCCTCGCTGAGGTCGCCGATGCGTTCCTTCGGCACGACTGGCGGGCGCTGGCCTACACGGTCGACGCCGAGGAGTACGCCGCGCAGTTCGCCTTCATGAAAAGCGAAGACCGGGCAGATGCCGATGTGGTGTCCCAGATCCTCGAAGAGACGTTCGGGCTCAACACGGTGGGGAACACCCTCTTTCCAGACGGCCTCCGCCGTGCTGATCGTCCCTTTGCAGGACTCAGTCGCTTGCGCCACGTCGAGATCACGGCAGTCGACGCCTCAGGCGAAATCCGGCAGGTCGACGGACAGGTCTCTCTCGCCGACCGCACGAAGCGCTCGCTCTCGTTCTTTGTTACCAACCAGGACGGCGCGTGGCGCGTCGTCGTACCCCAGGGTTGAGATGCTCATGCCCCATTCCAAGCTCCATCATTTTGGATCTGTCATCCTGAGCGAAGCCCCGAAGGGGCGCAGCCGAAGGATCTGTGCCGGTTCGTTCATACAGTCGCAGCAGAGTTCCTTCGACACGCTGCGCTTGCTCAGGATGACGTGGAACGGCTGGATGCTTGTATCGCTGGTGCTTGTGCTGAGTCTGAATGTGCTGCCCGCCTCGGCGCAACTGGCCGTGCGCGGTGAGACAGTCTACACGATGGCCGGGCCGCCCATTACCGAGGGCGTCGTGCTCGTCGGCGCTGACGGCACCATCGAACGCGTCGGCGCCGCCGCAAGCGTGCGGATTCCCGACGGGTACCGGACGCTCGAAGCGGCCGTCGTGACGCCGGGCTTCGTAGACGCCCGCTCGACGGTCGGCCTCTCAGGCCTCCTCAACCAGACGCAGGATCAGGATGCCCTCGACCGGGGCGATCCGCTCCAGCCGTCGCTTCGCGCGATGGATGCCTACAACGCTCGCGATGAGTTGGTCGAGTGGCTCCTCTCGTTCGGCGTCACGACCGTGCACACGGGGCATGCGCCGGGCGCACTCGCCGCCGGGCAGACCACCATCGTCAAGACGGCCTACGGCACCATCGACGAGGCACTCATGGACTCCACGGTGATGCAGGCAATGACGCTCGGTTCCGGCATCCGGGGCTACTTCGACAAGCCCGGCACGCGCGCCCGTGCCGTCGCCGATCTGCGTCGTGCCCTCTACGCCGCCCTCGAATACGACCGCAAACGCCAAGAGGATGCCGATCACGCGCTGGACCTCGACAAGGAGGCGCTCGCGGCCGTCGCCACGGGCCGGATGCCTGCGCTCCTCGAAGCGCACCACGCCAATGACATCCTGACGGTGCTGCGCCTGGCACGTGAGTTTCCACAGATGCGTCTCGTGCTCAGCGGGGCCAGCGAAGCCTACCTCGTCCTTGACGCGCTCCGCGAGGCGAACGTCCCCGTCATCCTGCATCCCACCATGGTCCGGGCGGGCGGCGAGCGCGAGAACGCGACGATGGAGACGGCTAAGCTTCTCCACGAGGCCGGGATTCCATTCACCCTCCAGAGTGGCTACGAGGCTTACGTGCCCAAAACGCGCGTCGTCCTCTTCGAAGCGGCCATCGCCTCGGCCTATGGGCTGGCTCCCGACGCGGCGCTCTCTGCCATCACGCTCGACGCCGCGCAGATCCTTGGCATTGCCGACCGTGTGGGCTCGCTCGAAGAGGGCAAGGATGCCGACCTCGTGCTCTTCGATGGGGATCCGCTGGAGTACACCTCACACGTCTGCACGGTGGTTGTGGACGGGCGCGTTGTGCGCGAAGGGTGTCGGTAGGGTGTGTTGACAGGTAACGAGTTTCGGCGAGGTCGATGCCGTAGCATCGGCCGAGGAATGAAACGCCGAAACGGACTAGAACGGCCCGAAATCGCCCATAGCGGTGGGCTGTCAACACGCTCGGGGCGGAACCTGCCCGGGGAGTGAGGAATTAGCATGTGTGGCGACTGTGCATCCAGCGCGGTCTCCACGCACCTCTCACCCCACTACCCGGAGACTCTCCATGTTACAAGTCATCATCGTCCTGGCCGTTATCGCGCTCGTCGCGTCACTTCTTGGCTTCCGCGGGGTCGCGGGCATCTCAGCAGGACTGGCCAAAATTTTCCTCGTCGTATTCCTCATCTTGGTGGTCGTTGCGTTCCTGGTCTAGCACGCACGACTACCCCCGATCAAGGCCGACGCTCGTACCTTCGAGCGTCGGTTTTTTTGTTCTGATCCTGTCCGTATGCGCGCGCTCCTGCTGCACCACGAGGGCGACACCGTTCGACCTTCTATCGAAGATGTGGATGAGGCTCAGTTGCCTGAGGGTGACGTGCTCATCGATGTGGCCTATTCGAGCCTGAACTACAAGGACGGTCTCGCGGTCACGAACAAAGGCAAGATCATCCGAGGCGAATACCCGTTCGTGCCGGGCATCGACCTGGCCGGGACTGTCGCGGCCTCGGACTCGCCGCTGTACGCCGAAGGCGATGCCGTCATCCTGACGGGCTGGGGAACCGGCGAAGACCGCTGGGGCGGCTACGCGACACGCGCTCGTGCGAAGGCCGAGCACCTAGTTCGCTTGCCCGAGGACCTGAGCCTGAAAGACGCGATGCTCGTAGGAACAGCGGGGTTCACGGCGATGCTCAGTGTGCTCGCCCTGGAAGAAATGCGCGTCGTACCTGAGTCGGGGCCGGTTGTCGTGACGGGTGCTTCCGGTGGGGTGGGCTCGACAGCCATCGCGCTCCTCGCGCGCGCAGGCTACACCGTCGCGGCTTCGACCGGCACCGCGTCGGCGCACGACTACCTCCAAAAGCTCGGCGCTTCCGAGATCGTCGACCGCGCCGAGTTAGCGGAGGCCCTCACGGCCCCGATGGGCACCGGACGCTGGGCCGGAGCTGTGGACTCGGTGGGAGGGACCACCCTGGCCTCGCTCCTCGCCACGACCAAACGCCACGGCTGTGTAACTGCCTGCGGGCTTGCGGGTGGGCATGCGCTCCAGACGACCGTTTTCCCCTTCATCCTGCGTGGCGTCGTCCTCTACGGCATCGACTCCAACACCGCACCCCATGCGAAGCGTGAGACGGCCTGGGCGCGGCTGACGGAGGCCGTTCGTGGCAGGGCATTCAAAAGCGTCGAAACGGTCATCGGACTGAGCGAAGTCGTGGAGTACAGCGAGGTCATCACGCGTGGCGCGACGCAGGGACGGGTGATCGTAGACGTGAACGTGTAGCCCTCTACGACGATGCCGCGAACGTATTCCCCCTGGCAGCGGGCTATGCCGCCAACCTCGTGCGATGTGGCCGTGGTAGGTGGGGGCATCATGGGCGCAGCGACGGCCTTCTGGCTGCGGCGCCACGATCCGTCGTTGCGGGTTGTGGTATGCGAAGCGGAGACGCTGGCGCACGGCGCGAGTGGACGCAACGCAGGCTTCCTGCTCCTCGGTACGCACACCGACTACGCCTCGGCCATCGGGGCGCACGGACGTTCCCGCGCGCGACAACTCTGGCAGTTCACGCAGGAAACCGTGCAGCTCATCCGCGAGACCCTGGACGGCGCCGCGTTCGACCTCGCGCTGACGGGCAGCCTGATCGCCGCCGGGTCGCCGGAGGAGGCAGAACGGTTGCGCCGCTCGGCCGAGTTGCTGGCCGAGGACGGGGCTGAAGCCGTCTACCACGACGCGGGCGATGTGAACCGGCGCATCCACGCGCAGGGCTTCCACGGCGCACTGTTCGTGCCAGAGGGCGGGACGATGCACCCGGTCAAGCTGGTACGGCATCTCCTGGCGCTCAGTGGCGCCACGGCGCTCGAAGGCGCCCGCGTCACGGCAATGGAGCCGGTGAACCGAGGCATGCGACTCGTCAGCGAGCGCGGCATAGTGGAAGCCGGGATGGTGGTGCTCACGCTCGGGGCGTATCTGCCGCAGCTCGTACCAGAGGCCGCGCAGTTCGTCCGCCCCGTGCGGGCGCAGATGCTCGCCACCGCGCCGGTCGCGCCGGTGCTCGGGCTGCCCGTCTACTCGCATGGCGGCTTCTTCTACCTCCGCCAGCACGCCGATGGGCGGCTGCTCCTCGGCGGCGCGCGCCACCTGCACGAGGCCGAGGAGGTTGGGTACGACGATGCTACGACAGAGGCGCTCCAAGCCGACCTCGAAGCCTATCTGCAGACCCACCTCCCAGAGATCGGTGCGCCCGTCATTGAGCGGCGGTGGAGTGGCACGATGGGCTTCTCCCCGGACGGCCTACCCGTCGTCGGCACCGTTCCAGGGCTGGAGCGCGCAACGTTTGCGACAGGCTTCACCGGCCACGGTATGGGCTTCAGTCTGCGCTTCGGCCTGTTGCTCGCCAATCGCGTATTTGAGCGCACGGACTCGTACGCCGACCTCTTCGACACCCGCCAGGTCAATGCGGCGACCTAATCGCCGCTGCCGAACCCGCGAATCCCTCCAGGCGTAGTACGCGCCTCTTATCCACCCCGGACTCTTCTCCTATGGAAACCTATTCCCCCACCCATGCGCCTGCGGCTGCGTTCGCTGAGTCGAAAGCGACGTTTTTGCTGCGGACCTACATCCACCTCTTCGGCGCGATCCTGCTCTTCGCCGCCATCGAGTACGTGCTGTTCCTGACCGGCGTGGCGCAGCCGATGGCCGAGGCCATGCTGGGCGTCAACTGGTTGCTCGTGCTGGGCGGGTTCGTCGTCGTGAGCTGGTTCGCGAGCCGGGCAGCGCACCGCGCCGAATCCAAGGTGGCGCAGTACGCGGCGCTCATCGGGTTCGTTTTCGCCGAGGCGATCATCTTTGTCCCGCTGCTCTTCATCGCGATGTACTACACGAACGACCCGACGGTCATCAATAAGGCTGCGTGGGTCACGCTCCTCGGCTTTGGCGGCCTGACCGGCGTGGCGTTCTGGACGCGCAAGGACTTCTCGTTCCTCGGCGGCCTTCTGAAGTGGGGCTTCATCATGGCGCTCGTGCTGATCGTGGCGGGCGTGCTCTTCGGCCTCAACCTCGGCACCTGGTTCTCCGTTGCCATGATCGGCCTCGCCGGAGCCGCCATCCTCTACGACACCTCGAAGGTCCTGCGCGAGTATCCAGAGGACCGCTACGTCGGGGCCTCGCTCGAACTCTTCGCCTCGGTGGCGCTGATGTTCTGGTATGTGTTGCGCCTCTTCATGGCGCGCGACTGAACCAGATCCTATCCACCCAAGGCCGGGGCTGCACCAGAACAGGCGCAGCCCCGGCTGCTTTTCGGGGGGTCAGGAAATGCCTGAATCTGGCGCTGGATAGGACATGTGCGGAACGAATGGGTGGAGGCTCGGTGAGAACACCTCCCCTCTCATTAACCCATCTATGACCATGAAAGACCGACCCATCGTCACCGGCATGTTTCACGATTACGAGGCGGCCGACCGGGCCTACGGCGCCCTCCGTGCCCGCGGCTACACCGACGACGACATTCACGTCGTGATGTCGGAAGACACGCGCGAGCGGTTCCACGACTCTGACGCCGACCACATCGAAATCGAGCACGGTTCGAAAGCCGCCGAAGGCGCCGGTACGGG
>JABDIZ010000090.1 GCA_013003465.1 Rhodothermaceae bacterium | reverse complement strand
GCTAAGGATTTAGCACAACTCCAAGGTAGGGCAGCATAGGCCCGGCGTCAAGCACGGGCCGTGCTACTGAGCAACACAGCCCACGCATGGCGGTCAAGACACGCCGCTGTCCCCCTAACGCACGGCCCGTTCATTTCCGTGCCTGGACCTCCGTATGACCGAATACACGCGCGGCCGCCCTCCCCTAGGAGAGCGGCCGCGCCACCTGAACAACAAGGCGAAGCCTATAGCCCCAGCCAGTAGGTCGCCTTGATCAGGAAGACGTTCTCGACCGGCGCACGAAAGACCTCACCGATCTCCTCCACGATACCGAAGCCGTCGTACTGGGCGAAGTCAGTGCGCTGCTGCTGCCAAACGAAGAAGAGCGTCGAACCGGGGCGCCACTCCCACCGCAGGACCGCATTGCCCCGTAGCGAGCGGAAGTTGAAATCTCGGTCGGAGAAGCAGAACGCGTTGCCGCCGTCGCCTGGATCGACGCTGAAGAAGCTGCCCGTGTTGCCGTCACACGTTGCTACCGGGGCAATGGAGCCGCGCGCTTGGCCGTACACGTCAAAGTCGAACGAGCCCGGCTCCCGGAACTCTTTGTAGTTGCTGTACTGCCCGGTCGTGACGAACGGCTGAGCGAAGAGTTGGAGCGTCAGTTCTGGCGTGAACGTCCAGTCGAGCCGCATGCCGAGGTTGAACGACTGCTGGCGGATGTCGGCGAAGACATAGCGCCGCCCGAAGGTCGAAGCGACCACCGGATCGTCCACGCCGGTGACGAACTGGTCGTTATCCATCTCCCATCCCCACGTCGGGTCGAGGGTGAAGGAGAGCGCATCGCTGGGTCGGAAGGTGACATCGAGCCCGAAGTAGCGGTCGTACTCGGCTGGGGCGCCGTCGAAATCATTGGGCAACTCGCGCCGGTAGTTGCCGAAGATGCTCGCCGAGATCGCTTTGCTGTTGTCGGTCCCGAGGTTGAAGTTGATCCCGCCGTCGACGGGGCGCTGGGCCAACGGGCCGCCGCGCGTGAGGCGGTCGTTGTACTGGAACGGAATGAGACGGGCGCTGGCGTTCAACCACCACTGATTGCTGAACTGCATGTATGTGCCGATGCCGTAGTAGTGGTTGATGAGGTCCCCGTCGAAGTTGGTGGCCCACCCACCGAAGTGCCAGTAGCTCTGGTTCTGGAGCCAGTCGGGGGACGGCGTGGGGATGCGTCGTCCGACGAAGTAGTTGAGCGAGGCCGCATCGGCGCGGAACTGGAAGCCGAGGTCGTTCACCTCGAAGCCCGGCGTCGTGAGAGTCCCCGTAAGCGTGGCGTCCCAAGTGCCGCTCTCGAACCGCGCCACTGATAGCTCGCTGTGGAGCCCCGTCAGGCTCGTGAGCGACTCGTCCACGCTGAGCCCATCCGAATCCGGACGCTGGTAGTAGCGCTGCGGAGCGCGCTGAAGCCGCGTGATCAGGTCGGTTGTACCGTTGACGTTCGAGGCCGCAAGTACGCCGCTGACCGTCCAGCGCCGCTCGTCGAACTGATGCTGGAAGTCGAGCCCTGCCATGTAAGCACTTGAAGGCGTAATGCTGTCGAACAGCCCATCGGAACCCATCTGGCGGTTCACAGCCGTGACGATGCCACCGACGACCGAGGCGCCCTCTCGGAAGTCGCGGCGGACGCGCCCGACGAGGTAATTCGAGCGCGGCTCGACCGGCGTCGTCAACTGCTCGTTGGTGTCGCTGCTGATGTAGCGCGCGGTCTCCTCCATCGTCACCGCGTCGAGCAGGCCCACAGACCACGGCCCGATTTTACCACTCACCTTCGCGGCCGTCGCAATTGTGGTCTGCTCGGGTCGGTCCACCCAGCTCGCCCCGGACGGAAAACGCGAGGGCGAGCGCCCAATGCGACGCGAGTAGAAGAACGTCGGCCGGAACGAGACGTTGTTGGTCCGCGTCCGCCCGTACTCGAAGATGTCCACCCCCTCGATAAAGAACGGGCGCCGCTCCCGAAAGAAGTTCTCGAACTGCGAGAGGTTCACGACGGCGGGGTCGGCTTCGACCTGGCCGAAGTCAGGATTGATTGTCGCCGTGAGCGTCAGGTTGGAGGTCAGCCCCACCTTCGCGTCGAAGCCGACGTTGGGCTGCAACTCGTTTTCCGCGTAGAACGGATTGTCGAGGTCACCGGGTGCCCGCGTCAGTTGGCTGGAGGCGTAAGGGACGATCTCGACTTGGCGGGGCGCGCGCTGCACGTCGAGCCCGTCGAGCTGGCCGAAGCGCGAGACAAACCCTTCGACCTCAGGAAGTATGGGCGCCCAGAAGGCCATCTCGTCCGTCGTCGGGATACGGCGCTGGAACTGGAGGCCCCAAACCTCCGGGCCGTCGCCGGTCTGGTAGCGGAGTTGGGAGAAGGGAATGCGCATCTCGACGGTGTAGCCGGCACCGTCAGGCCCGGAGAAGCGAGCGGCCTTGCCATCCCACACGGCATCCCAACTCGAGTCCTCGTTAGTGTCGTCGTACATGAGGATGTCCTGCTCAACGTTGCCAGCGGTTACACCGAAGAAGAAGGCCGTCCGGTCGTCGTTGTACGAATCGAAGGCCACCGACACGCGATCGCTCCCGACAAACTCGTCGCGACGAGCGAGGCGAGCCACCAGCGTCGAGAGATCACGAACGAAGCAGCGGAAGCCGACGTAGAGGGCCGCGTCGTCGTAGAGCACCGATACCTCCGTCCGCTCGGACGCCGGCTCGCCGGGGTTGGGCCGCGTCTGTACAAAGCCATCTGCTTTAGGCGCCTCGGTCCAGATGGCCTCATCCAGCACCCCGTCGACGCGAGGCCGCTCGCCGGGCTCCAATGCTACGGCGTTAAGCCGTAAGGCGTCCGCCGAGGCGTCGTGATTGGTCTGCGCGAAAAGCGGTGTGGCCGAAAAAAACAGGAGAGCAACGAGAGTGAGGCGGTAAGCCATGACCATGCAGCGCGTCAAAAAGATGGAGTGGACTACCGAGCCGTACGGGGGCTCCACCACGGGGTTACGCGTCATGCTATTTTTTTAACACAACATCGACGCAGGGTAGCTTCTCGCTGCACGTCTCCCTCCTCGCTGCCCCTCCCGTGGCAGTCATCCTGACCCGGATAGACACGGAACGTTGCTCAGTGCTAAATATTTCGCATCGCGCCAATTATTTCGCACCGCGCATCATCTCAAAGAGCGCAAGGACGCCTTCCCGGTCCTGCTTGATGAAGTCGTTGAACTGGCCGCCCGAGGCCAGCACCTCACCGCCGTCAAGCGCGATCACCTCGCCGGAGAGGTAACTCGCGAGGCCAGACATCAGGAACACCACGAGGTTGGTCAGCTCCTCCGGTTCGCCGAACCGGCCCAGCGGCACGCGCTTCTTCATGTGCTCGGCCATTTGCGGATCCGGCACGAGGCGCTCCCATGCCCCTTTCGTCGGGAAGGGACCAGGGGCAATGGCGTTGAGCCGGATGCCGTAGGTCCCCCACTCTGCTGCCAGCGATTTGGTCATTGCCACGATCCCTGCTTTGGATACCGCGCTCGGGAGCACAAACGCGCTGCCCGTGTCGGCGTAGGTCGTCACGATGGAGAGCACGACGCCAGGCGTCTCGCGCCCAATCCAGTGCTGCCCGCACCACTGCGTGCAGTAGAACGACCCGTACAGGTTGGTCTTGACGATGGCATCGAAGCCGCCCGGGCTGAGCGTGTGGCTCGGCGCGAGGAAGTTGGCCGCCGCGTTGTTGATGAGCCCCGTGACGGGCCCGTTTCGTTCTTCGGCAGCCTCGAAAAATGCCGCCACGCTGTCGGGCTCGCGCACGTTCATCGTCTCCCACCCGGCCACGCCGCCTTCGCTTCGGATGCCCTCGACGGTTTCCTGGAGCGGCTCTTCGCGGCGTCCGCCAATCGTGACCTTTGCGCCGAGACTCGCGAGCCGCTCGGCCATCGCCTTGCCGAGGCCCGTGCCGCCTCCGGTGACGACGATGTGGTGGTCCTGTAGGATGTCGGAGTGGAAAAGCTCGGCCATGAGAGAGGCGCTTGGGTGAGGAGGAAAGGAAAAGAAAGCCCTACAGGGCCGCGTGAGAATGGAATACCGGTGCCAGAGGCGAGCCCATGTCCAACTCGAAAGCACAGGCGCCCAAGTCGGTAGGCACAGGACCCGCGTGCCCGGTAAAATGGGTCTCGTAGGCACCATCGTGCAGCACAGGCACCTCAGCCTCTTCCCGACCCGAGTCGGCCACGGCGTAGTAGCGCACCCCGGCCGCCTCGTAAATGTCGCATTTAACGATACGGTCTTTGAGGGCGCTCGACGGCGGGACGATCTCGAAGATGAGCGACGGAGTGGTGGCGAGATAGATGTCCTCTCCCGCTTCGACTAGACTACAGACCATCAGGATGTCGGGCCGCACCATGGTGTCGTCCGCAATCCGATAGTTGACAGGTGGAAGCACTTCGCATTCCCGGCACTCGCCCAGCGCCTCCTCCAGCAGCATTTCTAGCCGATGGGACACCCATTGGTGTGCGATACGCGGGGCCGGGCTCATCATATGGGGGATGCCCTGGATCAGTTCGCAGTTGGGCGCGACCCACTGCTCGTAGTCCTCGACTGTGTAACACGGGATGTAGGCGAACTTGGTAGCCATCGTTGTGCGGAGGGCGGAATCACAGGCGCTGAACAAGGTACGTCGCGGCCCCACTTCGGCTCTGGGGTCCTGACCAAAAACGCGGAAGGGACGGCTCAGCGAGTCGCCCCTTCCACTGCGGAACGGCAGCCGGTCAGCCTTCTGCCGCCGGGTCTTGCGGTTCGACGGCTGCACCGTACGCGACGGCGCCCGCATCTTCCGAGGAGCCGTCACCGGATCCGGCAAGCGAATCGTGTGCGCGGAGCGGATGCGATTCGACCGCGCCGGGCTCAACGGCCGAGCGGAAGTAGTCCTCTACATCGAAGGCATCCACTTGGATGGCGTCGTTGCGAGCCTCCTCGGCACGCTGAAGCAGCGCGGCTTCGTCGGACGACAGGATTCCGGACTCGACGGCCTGCGGGATGAGCGTGGACGGATGGGCACGCGGAAGTTCGCGGCGCTTGATGGCGGCCTTGATCTTCGACGCCACGCTCTCTGCCTCATATGCAAGACGAAAGGCATGCTCCAACCGCCCACCGGGGGTGGTGGGATCATCGGAGACGAACACGCCACCGAAGAGGCGCTCACGCTGCGCACCGGGCACCTGCATCGCCGCCGCCACCTTGTGTCCGACGTTGTCGGAGGGGAACGCGGAGAGGCGGTTGAAACGGCTCCAGGCCGCCAGCGGACCACGGAAGAGCCACGTCGCGCCCGGCACGGAGAGGTTGCCGAACAACCCGTCGAAGGCGTCCTGCATCTGTGCCAGGGCGTACTGCATCGCCCAGTGGACGAAGGGTTCGTCTTCCTTGAGACGCCCTTCAGCTTCGAAGCGACGGAGCGTGGCCGCACCGAGGTACATCCACGAGAAGATGTCGGCGAAGCGGCCCGTCAGCTTCTCCTTGCGCTTGAGGTCGCCGCCAAGTGTGCCCATCGCCAGATCGGCGAGAAACGCGAACGTGGCTGACGACCATGCCAGCTTTCGCCAGTACGGTGCGGCGATCCCTGAGACCGGCGAACCGGCGAACCGGCCGCGCGTGACCGAGAGGCCGATGGCGCGGAAGGCGTTGCGCACGACATGCCCGATGTGCGGCCAGAACGCAGCGTCGAACGCCTTGACGTCCCAGTTCATCAGCGCCTGCATCTCCTTGAGCGCGTACGGGTGACAGCGGATCGCGCCCTGCCCGAAGATCATCAGCGTGCGCGTCAGGATGTTGGCGCCCTCCACCGTAATCGAGACCGGGATCCCGATGTAGGCGTGGGCGAGCGTGTTGCGCGGCCCGCGCGAGATGCCGTTGCCCCCGAGGATGTCCATGCCGTCGTTGACGGCGTGGCGGAACAGCTCGGTCGTGTTGTACTTCATCATCGCCGTGACGACGGCGGGCTTGGCGCCGCTGTCGAGGCCGCCGTTGGTGTAGCGGCGTGCGGCCTCCATGAGGTACGTCCACCCACCGATGCGCGCCAACGGCTCTTCGATGCCTTCGAACTTGCCTATGGAGAGGCCGAACTGCTTACGGACGAGCGCGTGCGCCGAGGCCACGCGGCCTGCCGCCTTGATACCGCCCGTGGACGAGGCCGGAAGCGAGATGCCACGGCCTGCGGCGAGGCTCTGCATGAGCATGCGCCAGCCCTTGCCCGCGCCTGCTGCACCGCCGATGAGGGCGTCTTCGAGCTTCACCACCACATCATGGCCTTCGGTCGGGCAATTGTAGAACGGGACGCCGAGCGGATCGTGGCGCTTGCCGAGGACGACGCCAGGCGTGTCCGTGGGGACGAGCGCGCAGGTGATGCCGAGGTCTTCACCCTGCCCGAGCAGGTTCTCAGGATCGCGCAGCTTGAACGCGAGGCCGAGGACTGTCGAGATCGCAGCCAGGGTGATGTACCGCTTGCGCCAGTTAAGGCGGACGTAGAGCTCACCGTCGTCGCCCTTGAAGACGTCGCCGTGCGAGGAAATCGCTCCGGCGTCCGAGCCTGCGTTGGGCTCGGTGAGGGCGAAGGAAGGAATGTCCTCGCCGCGCGCGAGCCGCGGGAGGTAGTGGTCTTTTTGCGCCTCGGTGCCGTAGTGGATCAGCAACTCCGCCGGGCCGAGCGAGTTGGGCACCATGACGGTGATTCCGAGCGTGGACGAGACGGTACTCACCTTCGCTACGACCGCGCTGTTGGCACTCGGCGAGAACCCGTGCCCGCCGTACTCTCTGGGGATGATGAGGCCGAAGAAGCGATCGTCCTTGAGCTTCTGCCAGACCTCGGGCGCGAGGTCGCGACGCTGCCACACGTCCCAGTCGTCTGTCATCTGGCAGAGTTCTTCCACAGGCCCGTCGAGAAACGCCTGCTCGTCCGGCGTCAGCCCGGCATAGTCCTGCGCCATGATCCGGTCGAAGTCGGGCTTGCCGGAGAAGAGTTCGCCCTCGACCCAGACGGTCCCGGCGTCGATGGCCTCCTGCTCGGTCGAGGAGATGACCGGGAGAAACTTCATCGCCTTCATGGCCTTCATCACACCGAGCGAGAGCGTCCGGCGGATGGGCGTAATCAGGAAGACCAGCGCCAGCGCAGTAAACGCGGCAAGGGCCCAGACCGGCGCGCCAAACCCGACGAGGGCGACCAGCCCGGCGACAGCCCACAGCCAGAGGGGGGCGCCGGTGAAGCCGAGGGCAAAGAGGACGAGGAGCACGCCGAGCGTGGCGGCCCACCAGGGCGTGACGGCGGCGAGGGCGCCGTGCAGAGTGTCGAGAGCGTCCATCGGAGTGGGGGGAAGGTTGACGGTGTTAACCGGAGAGCCGAAAGAAAACCGCGCAACGCACGGTATCGGCCAAAAGCGGCAGGCGCTTCATCAATGGTTAACAGTGTAAACCTTTTCTGGGTTTCCTGCAAGTCCTCCGTTCGTCGCATCCTTCGAAACCCGATCGGCGAGCGGCCAGTTGAGCGTTCATTGCGGCACGGCTTTCCTTCCCGGATGTCCCTCAACCTCTCTCCGCTCGAACTCATCGCTACGCTCGTCGCAGGCGGTACAGTCGTGCTAGCCTTCGGTGTTGGCATGACGCTGCTCGTACGCCGCTCTGGACGGACCTGGGCAACGGTCTTTCTTGGCCTGTTTCTGATCGCGGGCGGGTTGACGCTGCTCAATGAACTGCTGAACAACCTCGCACTCTACCGGCTCCATCCGCATTTCTACCTCACGCCCCTCCTCTATACCTATGCACTCGGGCCGCTTCTCTACTTCTTCGTCCGCTACCGCCTCGATCCGGCGCGCTCCTTCCGACGCGCGGACGCCTGGCATGCCGTTCTTCCAGGTCTACAAGCGGTGCAGCAACTCGTGACCGGGCTCGGACCGCTCGCTCTCAAGGACTGGTACTGGCAAACACCGCTCGCCCAGGTCTGGGGCGCCCTCGACGTTCCGATCTTTGCGCTCAGCTTCGGGTTTTACCTCGTGCTGAGTTGGCGTGCGCTGGATCGGGCCGATGGCGACTACCCCTGGCTGCGGCGGCTCGTCGTTGGCTCCGCTATCATTCTTGCCGTCACTCTCGTGTTCAACGCGGCGCGACGGATCGCGTGGGCGCGGGAGGTCGACTTGGACGCAAACGAGTGGGTGCCACTCGTGGAAGAATTGGTGTACGCGGCCCTTCTCTACTGGGTCGCGCTAACAGGCTGGCTGCAAGCGAACGCTCCCTACCCTCCCAAGCGACAGGAACGCTACAACCTGAAGGCCGAGGAACTCGCCCAACATCTGGACTCGCTCAACCGGTTGATGGCCGACGAGCGCCCCTACCTCAATCCCAACCTGACGCTCGGCACGCTCGCCGACCGGCTCGGCCTCACGCCGCAGGTGGTCTCGTATGTGATCAACGAGGGAAAGGGACAATCCTATCCTGAGTATGTGAACGGCCTCCGTGTGGACGAGGTTAGGCGTCGCCTTGCCGATGAGGAGAGCGCTGCGTTGACGCTCCTCAGCATTGGCCTAGACGCCGGATTCCCCTCGAAGGCGACGTTCAACCGAGTGTTTAAGCAAACGACCGGACTCACACCGTCGGAGTACCGGCGTGGGCACGTGGCACGCGTCTCATAAGGTCCCGAGACCCTTTCTGGGCGTCTCAATGCATCCATAGCGCGCGGGGAGGCGGGAGATGGGGGTTGTTTAGCGGCACACCATCCCCGCGATGTTTCTCTCCTCTCGCTCTGTGCTCCCTGGCCTGGCCCTCGCCCTGCTCCTCTCCGGCTGCGTCGGAGTTCAGTCGGGCCTCACCCTTGGGCCGGGCGAGCAGTTCATCCTCGGGGGCCGTCAGCGCGGCGCCTACCGCATCGACGCTCGCAACATCGGCGGCGTGACGGTGGTGGTCTCCGAAATCGTCGCCGTAGGCGACACCGTGCGGCTCGGCGCACTCGTGCCCGGCGCGCAGCTAATGCTTCGCTTCCGCGCAGGCCCGGCCGCACTCCTCCAAAACGCTTCCGGGCGCGTGGCCCACCTCAAGCTCTCCATCACCGGCGACACCAACCTCGGGATGCGCTACGAAGCCACAAGCCGGTAACGCTCCTCTCCACTCAACTGCTCGCCCCATGTCCCGTTCTCTTTTACCCTTCGCCCTGCTCATGGCGCTCCCCTGCGCCGCCCAACCCGTCACCGTCGAGATCGACATGGCGCCACTCCTCGCCGACAATCTGGTCTTAACGGAGGGCGCTGAGATCGGCGTCCGTGGTGATACGGCACCACTCGCCTGGGACCGCTCGCTCCCCCTCACAGACGAGGACGGCGACGGCATCTACGCAACCACGCTCGATTTCCCAGATGGGACCGGCCTCGTGGAATACAAGGCGGTGGTCCAGGCGCCCGACGGTGAGCTGCTCTGGGAGCCGGGCGACAACCGCGTGCTGGTTCCCGGACGCATGGATGCAGACCGTCGAGCCTTCAGCAGTCCTCAAACGAGCCTCCCCGTGCGCACCGTCTCGTCGCGCCAGTTAGGCGAGGATCTAGCGCTCTTCCGCAACGCGCTTCTGGCGCTCCATCCGGGCCTCTTTCTCCACAACACCGAGACCGAGCTAGAACGCGCGTCCAACCGCCTGGCTGGGCAAGCCCGCGCACTCGCGCAGCGCTATGGCGAAGCCATCCCGGTCTCGGAGGTCTACCTCATGATGAGTGAAGCGATTGCCGCCATCCGGGATGGCCACACGCAGCTCAACCCGTACAACCAGGCGGCCTACACCCGCGCGACGCTGTTCGCGCAAGCCGACCGCGTGCCGTTTGCCTTCCGCCTCGTCGGCGACCGAATGATCGTGACGGGCGATGCCACGCCCTCGATGGCGCTCCCAACCGGTACTGAGGTACTCTCGCTCGACGGGCAGCTGATCAGCGACGTGATTGAAACCCTGATGGCCTACATGTCGGCCGACGGCAGCAACGACGGCAAGCGCCGCAACCTGCTCAGCGTGACTGGCCTTCCCCCTGCGGAGGCCTTCGACATTGTCTATGCACTCCGCTACCAACCCGAAGGCACTCTCGATCTACAGCTTCGTCTGCCCGACGGCACGGAGGCCGACCTCACGGTCCCGCTCGTCACCCGCGATGCCCGGCGCGCGACGCTGCTGGAGCGTAACCCCACGCTGCCCCGATCCGACGACGACCTCCTCCAGTTTCGCATCCTGGAAGATGATACGGCCTACCTCTATATCGGCTCCTTCGCGACATTCCAGATGGAAACAGACTACGCGGCGTGGCTGACGGGTGCGTTTCGCCAGATGAACGAACGCGGGGCCGAACGCCTCGTCGTCGACCTTCGAGGCACGCCCGGCGGCATGGACGAGGCGGCGGCGCTGCTCTTCAGCCACCTCTTGCAGGAACCTGTCGAGGTCGACTTCTGGAGTTCGACCACAGCCTACGACCGCATGCCCGACGCGCTTCGTCCGCATGTACGCTCTTGGACATCCGATTTTTACGACCTCACGGACCGCGTCACGCCCAACGGCGATGGCACGTTCAGCTTACGAGCTCGTCCTCCCATCACCGTCGCGCCCGCGCCTGACGCCTTTCGGGGCCGCGTCGCCGTCCTCGTCGATGCGGCGGCCTCGTCGGCCACCTTCTACCTCGCACGCCAGATCAAACGTACCGGGGCCGCTCTTCTCGTCGGCCAGGAAACCGGAGGAAACCTACGGGGACTCAATGGAGGCCAGATCGGCTTTCTAACGCTTCCTGAAACTGGCCTGGTTGTGGACATCCCGCTCTTCGGTTCGCGCCCGCCCGAACCGGGCGAGGACCGCGGTGTGCTGCCCGATGTGCTCGTGGAGCCCGACGCCGATGCTGTGATCGCGGGCCGCGACCCCGAACTCGAAGCGGCCCTCGCCGCGCTCCGTTCCCACTGACCCGTTCCCTATCCCACTCCGCACCCATGCGCTTCTCCCTCTTCCTCCCTGCCCTGCTGGCACTCCTTACCTGTGCCCCCGCCTCCAGCCAGAACAAGGCCCCGTCCGGGTACGACGACCTCAATGGCGACTGGGTGGGTACCCTCACCTACACCAACTACCAGGACGACGCCAGCCGTGTCACGCTCCCGCTTACGGCGACTGCCAGCGTTGCACGAGACCCTAGCCTTGACACCGACGGGCTTCGCATTGTGGTGTCTTTCACCGAGCCCGACGGATCGAGCGGCGGAACCAGAACCACGTTCCTCACCCCACTCTCGGACGGCTCCGACGTGTTCGGCTACGATGGCGAGCGCTGGCCGCTCGTCCAACACCTGGCCACCGACGGCCTCGTCCAGTATGTGATCGAACGGGACGACCTGGATAACAACCGGCTGGCCCGCATCCGCCACACGATCACGTACCAAGACGGCGTCCTCACTGACCAGAAAGAGGTCCGCTACGAGGGCACGGATGCGTTCTTCGAGCGCAACCTCTTCCGCTTCACGCGGCCCTGACACCTCTGAAAACAGAGCAGGCGCAGCTACCCATGCCACGCCCGCTGTATGTCTGAGGACGTTGATTTACAGCATCAGGTTCTCGTAGACAGCAGCCGCGCCCATCCCGCCGCCGATGCACATCGTGCAGACGCCGTAGCGGACCTCACGGCGCTTCATCTCGTGCAGCAACGTCGCCGTCAGCTTAGCCCCAGTGCAGCCGAGCGGATGACCGAGCGCGATCGCCCCGCCGTTCACGTTGACGATGTCGCCGTTCAGGCCGAGTTCGCGCACGACGGCCAGCGACTGGCTCGCAAACGCCTCGTTGAGTTCAAACAGCCCGATGTCGTCCGTGCTGAGGCCCACCTGCTTGAGCACCTTCGGGATGGCCTCGACCGGGCCGATGCCCATGATGGCGGGGTCCACACCCGAGACGGCGAAACCGAGCATTCGGGCCATGGGCTCTGCGCCGATGTCGTCGGCCATGGCCTTGCTCATGATGACGGTGGCCGCCGCCCCGTCGTTCATCTGCGACGAGTTGCCTGCCGTCACCGAGCCGCCCTGCTTGAACACCGGGCGAAGCTTGGCGAGCGCTTCCAGCGAGGTATCGGCGCGCGGCCCCTCATCGGTGTCGTGCTCGAACTCGACCGTCTTGGTGGTCTTGCCATCGGCATCGTAGTGCACTTCGTGGACGGGCACGGAGACGATCTCTTCCGCAAAGCGCCCGCTCTCGATGGCGTCGAGGGCGCGCTGGTGCGAGCGGTACGCGAAGGCGTCCTGGTCCTCGCGGCTGATGCTGTACCGGTCGGCCACGTTCTCAGCCGTGATGCCCATGGCCGCGTAGAAGTCGGGGTCGTCATTGGCGAGGCCGGGGTCGGGCGCGAAGTAGAACCCGCCCATCGGCACGGAGCTCATCGACTCGACGCCACCCGCGATGACACAGTCGGCCTGGCCGAGCGCGACCGAGTTGTAGGCCTGCGCGATGGTCTGGAGACCGGACGAGCAAAAGCGGTTGACGGTCGCGCCGGGCGCCTCGTCGGGGAGGCCCGCCTTCTGGGCAATAGCCCGGCCGAAGTTGGTGCCCTGCGGCCCCTCGGGAAAGGCGCAGCCGATCAGGACGTCGTCCACCATCGAGCCGTCGAGGCCGTTCACGCGGGCCATCGCGCCTTTGACGGCGACGGCTCCGAGTGCGACCGGGTGGACATTGCGGAGGCTCCCGCGCTGCGCCTTGCCTACAGGCGTGCGGACGGAAGCGACGAGGTAGGCATCATGGAGTTGCATATCAGTATGGCTTTGGGCTGTAGGCTTGTGGCTAGAAGCGAGCACCGTGCTTCGAGCTCCCAGCTTCAAGCTCTAGCCCTTAATTGCGAAGCGGCTTGTTCGTCGTGAGGATGCTCTGGATGCGAGCCTGCGTCTTCTCCTCACCGAGGAGCGACAGGAAGACCTCACGCTCGAGTTCGAGCAGGTAGTCCTCGTGGACCTCGGCAGGCACCGTCAGGTCGCCGCCGGTCATCACCCACGCGAGGCGGCTCGCCAGGTAGTGGTCGTACTCGGAGACGTAGCCGCCCTCCTGGAACTGGAAGAGCGCGATCTCGAACTGCGCACGGCCCTGCGGCCCGAGCACCGGGATGTGCGTGCGCACCGGTGGTGGCAGGTAGCCCTGCTCACTCAGTCGGATGACTTCCTGCTTGGCGACGTGGAAGCGCCGCTCGGCGTTCATCACGATTAAGGCCTCGGTGGGAAGAATGCGCATCTCCTTCGCCATCGTGGCCGAGGTGGCGACGTTCGCCATCGCGATGGCCTCGAAGGCCTGGCGCAGGAACGGCTGGATCTCACTCGGGCGGTCCGTGTTGGCGGCGGCCTCAGCGGCCTTGGCCGTCATCATCATCGTGCCGCAGCCCGCCGGGATGAGCCCGACGCCGAGTTCGACGAGACCGATGTACGTCTCAGCTGCGGCAACCGGGTGCGGGCACGCCATCGTCATCTCGCAGCCGCCGCCGAGCACGCGCTGGTGCGTCGTCACGACGACCGGCTTGGTGGCGTATCGCACCTTCAGAATGGACTGCTGGAAGCCCTCGATGAACGGCGCGATGGCGGCCGGACCATCGCCCATCGCCATGCCCATCACGACCTCGCCGAGGTTGGCCCCGACGGAGAAGTTGCCGCCCTCGTTGCCGATCACCATGCCGCGCAGATCGCGGTCGTTCTCGACTTTGTCGATGGCCGTTACGAGGCCTTCCATAACCTGCTGGCCGAGGCTATTGGCCTTCGAGCGAAACTCGAAGAGCGCGACGTCATCGCCGAGATCGAGGAGCGCGGCTTCGTCGTTCTGCCAGAGCGTTTTTTGGTCATCCTGCTTGATGAGCGCAAGGCCCCACTCGTCGGTGGGCTTGGGGTCGGAGCGGTATTCGCCCGCTTCGGGGATCCAGACCTGACGTTCGCCGCCCTCCTCGCGGTAGAGGCCGTCCTCGGGCACATCGTTCACCCAATCGGGCAGCGCAATGCCCTCGTCCTGCATCTGGTCGCGCACGCGGGCGAAGCCGAGCGCGTCCCACGTCGCGAACGGCCCCATCTCCCAGCCGAAGCCCCACTCGACGGCCTTGTCGATGTCGGCGGGCGAGTCGGCGATTTCGGGGATGCGGCGGGCACTGTAGCTCAGCAGATCGAGCGTCGTCGTGCGGAAGAACTGGCCGGCACGGCCCTCGTCCTCGTAGAGCGCATTGAAGCGGGCGGGCAAATTCCCGGCTCGCTTGAACGCCTTGATGTCGAGGTCGCTCTCTGCGGCGGGCGTGTACTCCATCGTCTCCGGGTCGATGGAGAGAATGTCCTTGCCGACCTTTTTGTAGAAGCCCGCCTTCGACTTGGCGCCGAGTTGCTTGAGGTCGTTCAGGCGCTGGAGGATGTCGGGCGTGAGGAAGCGGTCGCGGCTCTCATCGTCGGGGACGCCCGCGTGGAGGTTTTCGGTGACGTGGCGAAGCGTGTCGAGCCCGACGACATCGGCCGTGCGGAACGTTGCGCTCCTGGGGTGGCCGACGAGTGAGCCGGTCAGTTGGTCGATTTCCTCGATGGAGTAGGCACCGTTCGTGAACTGCTCGATGGCACCCATGATGCCGTAGATGCCGATCCGATTACCGATGAAGTTCGGCGTGTCCTTCGCGATCACGACCCCCTTGCCGAGGTGCACACGGGCGAAGTGGCTCACGCGCGCCACGACCTCGGGGTCGGTATCCGGCGTGGGGATGACCTCGAAGAGCTTGAGGTAGCGCGGCGGGTTGAAGAAGTGCGTCCCGAGGAAGCGGCGCTTGAAGTCGTCGCTGCGCCCTTCCGCGATCTCGTGGATCGGCAACCCCGACGTGTTGGACGAGATCACGGCGTCCGGGCGCGCGTGCTCCTCAATGCGCGCCATCACGTCGCGCTTCACGTCCATCCGCTCGACGACCACCTCGATCACCCAGTCGGCGTCGGCGATCGTTTCGAAGTCCTCGTCGAAGTTGCCGAGCGTGACGCGCTTCTGCACCGACGGGGCGAAGAAGGGCGCCGGGTTCATCTTCGTCGCCGCCTTGAAGGCGCCTTCGACGAGGTCGTTGGGCTTGCCCTCCTTGCCGATGGTCTTCGGCGTGATGTCGAGCAGCGTGACGGTGAGACCAGCATTGGCGAGGTGCGCGGCGATCTGGCTGCCCATCACGCCTGCGCCGAGGACGGCGGCGGTGCGGAAGGGCTTCCGGGCCTGCGCGCTCGCCGCCGCACCATTGGTCTGCGGCTTGGTGAGCGTCGGGGTTTCCATGAGCGGGGAAGGTTGAGGAGAGGCGGAGACGAGTTAACGCTGTTAAGGTGCCACCGGATGCAGCGCCCTGTCAAGTCCTGAATGCACCGCGCGCGGGGTCTGTGGTTGTAGAC
>JABDIZ010000014.1 GCA_013003465.1 Rhodothermaceae bacterium | reverse complement strand
GAGTCAGGGGCGTAGCTCGCTCGGAGCCGAAGGCCTGGACCACACGCCCGCGGGCCTCGACGGAAACCGGACTCTGCGCCGCGGCTGCTTCCAGGACCGGAGCAGCCCAGTGCTGGATGTAGGCCGTGCGAATAGGCCGCCACATGCCGTAGTACAGCGCGACGACGAACACGGCGGCAAGCATGCGCTGGACCGGATCGGGCAGACGGGCAAACCGGTCGCGGAGCGTCGTCAGCGTCATGCGGGAACAGCCTCCGGCGTTGTGAGGCGAGGCGGCGGGTCCTTCTTTCGAGGCGCCTCGCCTCCTCCGATGCGCGCCCAGACCATCCACAGCAGGAACACCACGAAGTAGAACACCACGAGCCCGGCCCCGCCGTGGCCCGCTTCAAAGGCTTCCATGGATTGACGCTGGAGCAAGAGCAGCACCGCGCACCGCACCACGTTGGTTCCGAGGACCACGACGATGCCCAGCGGGATGAACCACGCGCGCCGCGCCCACGACCCCGGATAGGCCAGTACGAACCCGACGAACAGGCTCAGCACGGCCAGCCCGTTGCAGCCGTTGATGAGTTGGATGCCCAGCGTCCCCGGCATGCGTACGATCCGCTCAGCGTGCACCGCCTCGCCGCCGAAGAGGTTGATGAGCCCGGCCGTCCAGCCCGCTACCTTGATGGACAGCCATTCGTCGAGCCGACCATCGGGCAAGAGCCAGAGGTCGTAGATGACGTACCAGACGAGGTACGCTGCCACCATGATCGCCACGAATCGGACGAGGGCACGGTTGTTCGCGAGGAGGGTGCGGACGGAAGGCATACAGCCAGGCGGTACTGAGTCCCGTCGCCCTGGTGGGGTCCAGGACGACAGGCTCCGAGTTAAGCAGAGGCCGGTTCGGCGACGTTGTCGTTGACGGCGGTGCCTTCGGCGGCGAGCTTGGCCCGCAGTTGCTCCTCGATCCAAGCGTAGGTGCGCGCGATGCCCTCTTCGAGCGCAATCGTCGGCTCCCAGTCGAGCACGTCGCGCAGCTTCGTGTTGTCGGAGTTGCGGCCCCGGACGCCCATCGGGCCGTCCACATGCACGTGCTCGATCTCGATGCCTGCGGCGTTCGCGGCGATATCGGCCAGTTGATTGATGGTCACCATGCGGTCGCGGCCGAGGTTGAGCGGATCGGCGCAGTCGCTCATCATGAGGCGATAGACCCCTTCGACGCAATCGTCCACGTGCATGAACGAACGGGTCTGCTCGCCGTCGCCCCAGATGTCGATCTGCGGCGGCCCCCCCGGGCTGCCTTCTTTGCCGCCGAGGAGCTTGGCGTAGGCTGTCTTGCGGCACATGGCGGCGGGCGCCTTCTCGCGGCCCCCTTCCCAGGTACCCAGTTCGCCGTAGACGTTGTGGAAGCGCACGGTGCGCGTCTCCAGCCCGTACTGCTTGCGGTAATGGTAGGCCAGTTGCTCGGTGATGAGCTTTTCCCAGCCGTAGGCGTCCTGGGGCTGGGCCGGGTAGGCATCGTCCTCCTTGAGCGCGGTCACCTCGGCCTCCGTCTGGAGGTACTCCGGGTACACGCACGCCGACGAGGTGTAGAGGTAGCGCTCGGCGCCGTTCTGGTGCGCCGCCTCCATCGTGTGCGTGTTGATCAGGATATTGTTGTGGAGGATCTCGGCGTGGTACTTCGAGATGAACCCCATGCCCCCCATGTCGGCGGCCAGCGCGTAGACGTGCTTGATCGGCTCGCCCTCCACAGGCGCGGTGGCGTCGAGGCAGTTTTCCCAGCGGCGGAGGTCGAGCAGTAGGAACTCATCGGCGCGCGTCGGCGCGAACTCGGGCTCCTTGATGTCGACGCCGCGGACCCAGTAGCCCTTGTCCTTGAGGTAGTTGACGAGATGGTGGCCGATGAAGCCACCGGCGCCGGTGACCAGGACACGCGGCTTCGCAGTTTCGGGGGGAGTAGGCATGGAAGGCGAGCAAGTCGGATAGGGGGACAGGGCCGAATGGCGTCAAGATAGACACGCTTCGCCTGCATATCAGCGGACAATGGAGCGCTATAAGCAGCGGAGAGGCCACCGCAGCCGCGGGCTCCTTGACTGCCTGATTCCGTAAACGGATGGCACCCTGCTCCGGGTGCGCACCCGCTCACTACCTCTTCGCTACGCCCAACGTGGAGCCCCATGCGTTATGCGGTCACGAAGGCAGCGATGGTTTCAGGGGCGGTCCGATCAGGACGCTGGCCCGACGAGGCCTCGGTAGCCCCGAGCCACTCGATGGCTTCACGTACGTCCTCGGCAGGCGCGTCGGCCGGAAGAACGGTGCCCCGGCCAAGACGACGGATCTCCCGCGCGGTATCTGCCTCCGGTGGCCCGATGAACAGCACCGGCGCATCCGTCATTAACACACCGTAGAGCTTACTCGGCACAACAATGCCTTCCCACCCAGGGCGCATAGTGATCAGGTGCACGTCGGCCGACCACAGCAGATCGGCGGTCTGCTCGGGCGGCAGGTAATCGAGAACGACCACGTTGGGGAGATCTGCTGCAGCCGCTTCGAGCGCGTCCCGTTGTGCACCGCGCACCACGAAGGCGAACATCCAGCGCGACGCAGGATCGGCAGCCAGCAGACGGGCTGCTCCGAGTGCCTCCTCGAAGCTATGCGCCTCGCCGATGTTGCCCGCGTAGAGGACCACCCGGCGGTCCTGCCAGCCTTGCGCGTTGAGGAGCCGGTTAGCGCTACGCTCGACCCGCAGCAGCGGGCGGTAGTCCCACGGCGGCACTTCGACATGGGCCTCGACAGCCGACCAGGTAGGGTAGGCATCGAGCCGTTCCGTCTGGCAGGCCCCCAGCGTCACCACGCCGTCTAGCCTGCGAAGCGCAGCGGTGTTGAGGCGCGCCAGCATCCGGTAGGCCAGCCCGTCCTCCTTCAACATTCCGTGCGAGGCGAGCGCCTCGGGGTAGAGATCCATCGTCCACCAGTAGAGGCGGCGGTTCCGCTTGCGCATGCCGAGTGCGGCGGTGAGCAGCATAGGCGGATCGGTCAGTAGCACGCACCGGTCCCAGGGCAGGAAGGGTATGCGGAGTGCGGCCTGCATCAGAAACGCGACCCACGGCCCCAGACGCCCCTGCTTCGGCGTCCACACCGTGCGGACCCGTGCGACGGGCACCTCAGCGGCACCGTCTGCCCCGGCATACGCCGCCGCCGAGGTCAGTACCTCGACGTGGTGCCCGGCCTCTACCAGTCGGCGGGCGACGTCCTCCAGCATGCGACCGGTGGGGGTCTGCGCGCCGCCGAAGAAGCGGTTGACCAGAAGAATGCGTTCAGCCATGAAGCGTGCGTTTAGCCTAAGCGGGTAGGCCCAAGACCGGCCCCCCCTTCATTGCTCGGGGTGCGCCCTCGTCGCAACAGCTGTCCCCCTTGGCAAGGGGGACAGCCGAGCGCATGAAACAAACGAAGCAGGGGTTCACACCGCGTCGGCCTCAGCGAGACGCTGCGTCCAGCTCTCCGTGATCTCCTCGAAAATCGTCGGCAGGTCCTTCGTGATTCCCCACTCGGGGTAGTCGGCCTCCATCTGCCGCAGGTCGGAGTAGTAGCAAATGTGATCGCCCTCGCGGTTGGCCTCGTCGTAGCTCCACTGCATGGGCTTGCCCGTCACGGCTTCCGCCATGGCGAACGCCTCCATCATCGAGACGGCGTTGCCCTTGCCCCCGCCGAGGTTATAGACCGCACCGGCCCGCGGCGCCGCGATGAACTGCTCCATGAAGCGCGCTACGTCGTGCGCATGAATGTTGTCGCGTACCTGCTTGGCCTGGTAGCCAAAAACGGTGTAGGGCTGCTC
>JABDIZ010000414.1 GCA_013003465.1 Rhodothermaceae bacterium | reverse complement strand
TCCCTACGCCGTGGACTTCGTCACCCCGGATCTCGGCTACGTAGCCGACCAGGGCCGCATCCTGCGCACAGCGGATGGCGGCGACACATGGACGTTCGAAGACCGCCCCTTCGACCACGCCATGCTTCCCCGGGCCGTCGCGGCGTACGATGCCAACCGGAGCCTCGTGGTGGGGACCTCCGGCGGTATTCGGCTCACGACCTCGGGCGGCGGCTTCCCCGTTGCGGTCGTGGCGAACGAGCCCACCGAGCCAGTTGCCACCCCGACGACGTTCGCGCTCGACCAGAACTACCCCAATCCGTTCACCGGGCGTACCACGCTCGCCTACGCGCTCGACGCGCCCGACCGCGTGACGCTGATCGTCTACGACCTGCTCGGCCGCGAGATCGCCCGGCTCGTAGACGAGACACAGGCGCCAGGCCGCCACACGGTGCCGTTCGAGGCGCGGGACTTGGCCTCAGGCGTCTATCTCGTGCGCCTGCACGTCGGCGAGCAAGCCGCGACGCGGCGCATGATGCACGTCCGCTGACGGGAACAGAGCAAGCCGGAAAAGCGGCCAGCCTGCACAACGCAAGGCTGGCCGCTTTCGATAAGCGAACGCCGTATCTTGCCCGCACGGAAGCCAGGGGTGCCCGGCTCATCGCGAGCCGCGGCTGAGAAAGACCCTCAGCACCTGATCCGGTTAACACCGGCGGAGGGAGGCTTCTTCGGTTCCGCGGCCTGCTGCGCTGCTTCCGGCTTCCGATTCGTCCCGCCCCCACCGGAAGCTGTCATGGAACTCCAGACCCCCACCGCCGCCTCGGCCCGCCGCGCCGCCGACGCCGCCACGCACGACCGCCTCGCCACCCTCTCCGACGAGGTGCGCCGCCCCTTCCCCGGCGCGCGCAAGATCTACGTTGAGGGCAGCCGCCCCGATCTCCAGGTGCCGATGCGGCTCATTGAGCAGAGCCCCACCCCGGCCTCGTTCGGCGTCGAGGAAAACCCGCCGATTCCGGTCTACGACACGTCCGGCCCCTACACCGACCCCGAGGCCGTGATCGACCTGCGCGCGGGCCTGACAAGCGTGCGCAGCGCGTGGATTGAGGAGCGCGAGGACACGGAACTGCTGAGCGATCTGACCAGCGCCTACGGCCGCGAGCGCGCAGCCGATGCAAGCACAGCACCCCTTCGCTTCGAGCATGTCCAGCGCCCGCGTCGGGCTCTGCCGGGCAAGACCGTCACACAGTTGCACTACGCGCGGCGCGGCGAGATCACGTCCGAAATGGAGTACATCGCCATTCGCGAGAGTCAGAAGCTGGAAGCCCTCCGTGCGACCAATCCAGGGCTGTTCCAGCAACACGCCGGGCAGTCGTTCGGCGCGGCGATCCCTAAAGTCATCACGCCCGAGTTTGTCCGTGATGAGGTAGCGCGGGGGCGGGCCATCATCCCGGCCAACATCAACCACCCCGAGCTGGAGCCGATGATCATCGGCCGCAACTTCCTGGTCAAGATCAACGCCAACATGGGCAACTCGGCGGTCACGTCGAGCATCGCCGAAGAAGTCGAGAAGCTGGTCTGGGCCATCCGCTGGGGCGCCGACACCGTGATGGATCTCTCGACGGGATCCAACATCCACGAGACGCGCGAGTGGATGCTTCGCAACAGCCCCGTCCCCATCGGCACCGTACCGATTTACCAAGCCCTCGAAAAGGTCGGCGGCACGCCTGAAGACCTGACGTGGGAGCTCTTCCGCGACACGCTCGTCGAGCAGGCCGAGCAGGGCGTCGACTACTTCACGATCCACGCGGGCGTGCTGCTGCGGTTCGTGCCGCTGACGGCTAAACGACGGACCGGCATCGTCTCGCGGGGCGGCTCGATCATGGCGAAGTGGTGCCTCGCGCATCACAAGGAGAACTTCCTCTACACGCACTGGGACGAGATCTGTGAGATCATGGCCGCCTACGACGTGTCGTTCTCCATCGGCGATGGCCTGCGGCCGGGCTCCATCGAGGACGCCAACGACGACGCGCAGTTCGCCGAGCTGTACGTCCAGGGCGAACTCACCAAGACCGCGTGGGCACACGACGTGCAGGTGATGAACGAGGGGCCGGGCCACGTCCCGATGCACCTCATCCAGGAGAACATGCAGAAGCAGTTCGACTGGTGCGGCGAGGCGCCGTTCTACACGCTCGGCCCGCTCACGACCGACATCGCTCCGGGCTACGACCACATCACGTCGGGCATCGGCGCGGCCATGATCGGGTGGTTCGGCTGCGCGATGCTCTGCTACGTCACGCCGAAGGAGCACCTCGGCCTGCCCAACCGTGACGACGTCCGCGAAGGCGTTATCACGTACAAGATCGCCGCCCACGCGGCGGACTTGGCGAAGGGCCACCCGGGCGCGCAGGCCCGCGACAACGCGCTCTCGAAGGCCCGCTTCGAGTTCCGCTGGGAGGACCAGTTCAACCTCGGCCTCGACCCGGAGAAAGCGCGGTCGTTCCACGACGAGACGCTGCCGAAGGAGTCGGCCAAGGTGGCGCACTTCTGCTCGATGTGCGGGCCGAAGTTCTGCTCGATGAAGATCACGCAGGACGTGCGCGACTACGCTGCCGAACACGGCGTGGACGTGGAGGCGGCCATCCCCGAGGGCATGCGCGAGAAGGCCGCCGAGTTCGCCGAGGCGGGAGGCGAGATTTACCAGGAGATATAGCAGGCAAGCACAACGATCTAGACGACCGGAAACCCTCCGATCACCGCTTGTTCCATAGCTTCCCACCATGGGGCGGACCTCTCGCAAACTTGGAGCCCTCCGGGCACGGCTTCCGACGCTGGGCGCACCCGAGCACGATCCCGCGTTTCGGAGGACGCTTGAGGTGGCCGTGCAGGCCGGGATGCGAACGGCCGGGCTAATTGGTCTGATAGGGGCTACGATGTACGTGCTCGCGCACGCGATTGCCGGTAGCGATTTTGTGTGGTGGACTGTGGGAGTACATGTCCCGAGGCCTGTGGTCTTATGGAACGAAGTGCTCATCGCGGGCCTAGGGGTGGTCCTCCTCGTCGCTGCACGAATCCGACCCAGCCTTCTCGCGGGCCGGTTGTTGATGAGCCTCTTTCTACTCGTGGCCGCACTCGCGCTAATCGGGGAAGATCTGCAGAAAGGTGACTTCACGTTCACGGCTGGCTGGCTCACACTGGTCATGTTTTTCGCGGTCGGCACAGTGCCGTTTCGGCCGTGGCAAACGGGCGCTCTTTGCGCGGCCATTACTTTGATCTATGCGTTTCTTCAGACTTCAACACAGTCCTTGCCTGAGGGTCTCCCAACGGCGCGGCTCATCTTCCTGGGCATCGTGTCTTTGCTGTGCATAACAATGAGCGCGGCCCTGTATCGAAGTCGCGTTGCACAGTTTCTAGCCCTAATCGAACTCCGCCGGACACTGCGAGAGCGGTTTAGCAACCAGATGCGCACCGCTCGGCCCCGTGACGTCTCCGTCATGTCTGCCGAAGAGAGGTTTATCGACGATGCCAGACGGATCGTCGAAGATCACATAGATGATTCGTCCTTCGACGTAAAAACGTTTGCTGAGGCGCTGAACATGAGCCCACGGCAGCTCCAACGAAAGCTGCGCGCGCTGAAGGGCCAACGGCCCACAGACTTCGTGCGCCTGATGCGGCTACAGCGGGGCGCGCAACTGCTCGAGCAGCACGCCGGAAGCGTTTCGGAGATTGCCTACTCCGTCGGATTCAGCTACCCCGAGTACTTCTCAAAGTGCTTCCGGGAACTGTACGGTAGGCCACCTTCGGCCTACGC
>JABDIZ010000397.1 GCA_013003465.1 Rhodothermaceae bacterium | reverse complement strand
TATCCGCATCGTCCTCCAGTACCCACTCCAGCCCAGCGCCTGCGGCCCATTCGATGGCGGGGCGGCTATCGAGGCCTGGCCCTGGCTGGTACGGCGGATTCCATGGACGAGCATCCTCTGGCGCCGGGGTGTCGAGCGAACGGATGTAGGAGACGATCTGCTCGGCCTCCGTCTCAGAGAGGCCGTGAAACTTCGCCCGCTCCTCGATAGAGCGATTCGAGTAGTTGAAGTATTTCAGGTCACGGCCATCCGGCGCGTGGCAGCTTGCACACGTCGCCCGGATCAGAGGCGCTCCAGCCTGCGGGCTTTCTACAAGCTCAGCCGTGCTCCAGGCTTGAGCCCCCGCCGCGATGTCAGCGGTGCTCGGCCGCGGAGCCTGCCAAGTGCCTGGATTCTCTTCAATGAACTGGCTGGATGGAATCAACGACGCGCCAGCTCCTGTGAGCACATTCAGTGCGAGGATCCGGTAACCGCTCGTGATGCCATCGGTCCCATTGAACCGGAAATCGAGCGTGTTGTCGCCCGGCTGAAGCCCTGGCGACCCGAAGAGCCCGAGGTCAACGGTCAGGCGGAGGGTATAGTAACTGCTCTGGAGGCAGCCGTACGCCGCCTCGTGCGCGAAGCACTCGACGTTGGCTTCCGTCAGATCAACCCAAGGCCCTCCGTTGAGGCGCACGCTCGCCTTCGCACCCCGGCCAGGGTTGATGGCAATGTCGCGATAGACCGGACGGTGTACCTGGAGGTAGAGCCGATCCGCCGACCCGATGCTCGGAAGGTCGACCGTCGTGGAGGCGATATACCCATCCGAACCAATGACCTCGACGGGGAGCACAACCTGTGCTGATCCTGTAGGGGTAGTACTGAGATACGGTGTGGCTCCGACGAGCAGGAGCGTCAGGAGCGAGAGGAGTGAAAGACCTCGAATCATAGCTGGTGGTGGGCAGCTGGCGGGAAAATAGCGATGGCGGTGAGGGCGGCGGCCCGGCCCTAGCACAAAGCGCCCTAGGTGAGATCGGCCGGTGGGCGGCCCGACTCAACCGAATTCGTTTTCTTCTCACTATTGGAACCTCGGCGGAATCCAACCGGGGAGAATCCGACCGCAGACCAAGGGCACTTCCGCAGCGGAAACTGTGCACTGTCCCCGCCCATTCCTTGAGAAGCAGATGAGGAAGCACTGGGGGAATTCCCTACCCCCAGGTGAAGACCCCATCGACTCTGAGGATTCGCTGAGGAATGACCCTGAAGGCTACGCAAGGCCACATTTTTTTCGGCAGACGCCTTGCGTGGAATTACGATAAAGGCCTGAGCCCAGTCTGCTCAAATGCGCCGTTGGATTCTCGGCTGTGCAGCGAGCCGGCGCCCCCTCGACATGAGGCAATCCTGCGCGGTGATGTTCGTTTCTCAGAAGCAGTCACCGCGGTGGTATTTTCCGAGGCTCTGGCGCCTGAAGAACCGACCTCTTGCTGCGCCCCTGACGACTAAACCCGACGGCATGAACGGCAAACTGATTGATCGCCTCGTAGCAGCGGGCGTGTTCCTCTACGCGCTCGTCATCTACCTGCTCACGATGGCAGAGACGGCGCCCTTCTGGGACTCCGGCGAGTTCATCGCCAGTGTCTACCGGCTGCAGGTCATGCACCCGCCCGGCGCACCATTCTACATCCTGCTCGGGCGCTTCTTCACGTTCCTGGCACCCCTCTTCGGTGGCGTCTCGCCTGAGCCCGTCGCCTTCTCGGTCAACCTCATCTCGGTGCTGGGCAGTGCCGTGACGGTAGTGCTCACGCACCTCGTCATCGTCCGGCTGGTGCGGATCTGGAAAGGCACGCCGGAGACCTGGAGCGGCGTGGATCGCCTGTCGGCCAACGCGGGCGGCGTGATCGGCGCGCTGGCCTTCGCCGTGACCGACTCGTTCTGGTTCAACGCCGTCGAAGCCGAGGTCTATGCCCTCTCGATGCTCTTCACGGCACTCGTGGTCTGGCTCATCCTGCGCTGGCGCGAGGCCACGCTGGACGAGGAAGCCGCGCTCCGCGCCCGTGGCGAGCATCCGTTTGGCCTGAAGGCGGATCGCTACCTGCTGCTGATCGCCTACCTGTTCGGCCTTGCCATCGGCGTGCACCTGCTCAACCTGCTGGCGCTCTTCTTCGTCGCGCTCGTCGTGTTCTTCACCAAGGTGGACCGCGAGGACTGGACCCCCCTGCGCCGATGGATCGGGATCGCGGTGGCGGGCGTCGTGGCGGCGGTGATCTTCTTTGCTGTCTACCCCGGCATCATCCAGTGGCTCCCGAGTGTGGCCGACGCGATGGGTTCGCCGACGCTATTTTTCCTCCTGCTCGTCGCGCTCGTGACAACGGGCGTGGTGGTCACACAGCGGCGGCGGATGCCGATTGCCAACCTCGCCATGCTCTCCCTGGCCGTCATCCTGCTCGGCTACTCGACGTACGGCATCATCCTGGTCCGCTCAGCCGCCGACCCACCCATCGACCTGAACGACCCCGAGACGGGCGAGGCGTTCGTGAGCTACCTCAAGCGCGAACAGTACGGCTCCACGCCGCTGCTCTTCGGCGCCAACTACGACCCGCAGACGGGGCAGGTCGGGCGCTATCGGACCAACCCGGTGACTGGCCAGGTGCTCGTGGATGAGGAAGGCTTTCCCGAGGTCGAGGAGGAGTTCCTGCCGCGCCGCTGGTCGCAGGAGCCGAGCCACCTGGCCGTCTACCGCCAGTACACCTCCGACTGGGACTTCTTCTGGAGCTACCAGCTCGGCCACATGTACGTCCGCTACTTCATGTGGCAGTTCGCCGGGAAGGCCAGCGATGTGCAGGATTCGCCCTGGATTTCGGGCATCGGCCCCGATGTGCAGACCGTGGCGTTCCGATCACCAAGCGAACGGGCAAGCCGGAACGTGTATTTCGGGCTGCCGCTGCTGCTGGGCCTGATCGGCATGGCCTTCCACTTCATCCGCGACTGGCGGCGGGCCTTCGCCGTGCTGATCTTGTTCCTTGTCACAGGCATCGGCATCATTCTGTACCTCAACCAGCCGCCCAACCAGCCGCGTGAGCGCGACTACTCGTACGTCGCCTCGTTCTTCGCCTTCTCGCTCTGGATCGGCCTCGGCGCCACGGGCCTGCTCGAACTGGCGACCGACGCGCTCAAAGAGCAAGCTGCATCGATGCGGAAAGGGGTGGCGGGGGCGATGGCGCTCGTCCTCTTCCTGGCCGTGCCCGGCCTGATGCTCACGCAGAACTTCGACGACCACGACCGCTCGGGCCGCCGCCTCGCCTCCGACTTCGCGCGCAACATGCTGGAGAGCACGGCGCCGAACGCCATCATCTTCACCAACGGCGACAACGATACCTACCCGCTGTGGTACCTCCAGGACGTCATGGGCGTCCGCCGCGACGTGCGCGTGGTCAACCTGTCGCTGCTCAACACGGCGTGGTACATCCAGCAGCTTAAGGAGCAGTGGGCGCTCGACTCCCCGCCGATCCCGATGACGCTGAGCGACGACGAGATCGCCAACATCCGCCCGGCCTACAACTACCAGCCGACCGACATCACGCTGCCGGTCAACCCCGAGCGCTTCGTAGACGAAACGATCCGCGAACTGGCCGACACGACGGGCATCGGCTCGTCCATGACGTGGCGCCTTGAAGGCCGTCCATTCGGCGGCGAGCGGCGCCTGCTCTATGTCTCCGACCTGGCCTCGCTGAGCATCATTCAGGAAAACGCGCGCCAGGGCTGGCCGCGCCCCATCTACTTCGCCTCGACCGTCGCCAGCGACTCGGAGTTGAACCTCCAGCCGTTCTTCCAGGACGAAGGCCTCGCGCGCCGCGTGCTCCCCTTCCGCACGGACGGTGGACCGGATGGCCGCGTCGTCCCGGAGATCTCGCTGCGGCGCTTCGCCAACTACCAGTTCCGCGGCCTCGCTGACCCCGATGTGTACTACGACCAGAACAGCCGCAACATGGGCGACACGTACCGCCGCGTGTTCGCCGCAGCAGCGGTCGGCATGGTGGAGCAGGGGCGCACGGAGGAAGCGCGCGCCCTCTTGCAGCGCGTCAACGAGGAGGTCAGCCCGGAGGTGATCCCGCCGAGCTACCTCTCGCTGATCCTCACGGCCCAGGCCTATGAGGCGATGGGCGACACGGCGGGTGTGGTGAACACGCTCAAGCCAATGGCCGAGGACTACGCCATCAATGCGCTGGAGAGCGCCCGAACGACGGCGCAGCAAGACGAAGCGGCGCAGTACATCCGCTTCATCCAGATCGCCTACATGCGGACGCAAGCCTACGACGCCGCCTCCGAGTTCTATGATCGCATCGCCGAGGCCACCAACGATCCGTCCTTCCGCATCACCCCTGAGGAACTGCGCCGGGAAGCGGAGACCGCGCTCGCTCCCGCTCCTGTGGACGAGGGCAGTTAGTTGGAGAACCGAGAAAGAGGGCAGACAGGAGAGAAAGGAAAGCGGGGGCTATCCTACCGCTTCTCTCTCCTCCCTCCTTTCTTTCCCTCCTCTTCCCCTCCTGCCCCCGTCGTACCTTACGGCTCCACGCCCCTGACCTCTTCTGATGGCCGCTCCGTTTTCCTCCGCTGACTTCGAGCGCCTTGCGACGGCGCTAGGCGCACCTGCCGAGCAGGAAGGCGCAACGGTCCGCTTTGCCCTTGCGCACGCACCCAGCGGGCGACGGCTGGCTGTGGAAGTGACGCCGGAGATCACGCTACCGGACGGCGTGGATGCAGAGAAGACCGCCCTCGTATCCGTCTACGGCGCCAACGCGTTCCTGCAACTGCAGGGCGTGACGGGCTTCGTCGCCTCCGAAGACCTGGGCGAGGTCATCTTCTTCGCCCGGCAGGGTGGCCGCGTGAGCGGCCTCGTCGTCGAGCGCGAGGCAGGCTGCTCGCTCTACGCCAACGTCTCGGAAAAGCTGCTCTCGGCCGACTTTACGCAGCTCCCGCCCGAGATCATGATGAGCGCCGTCGCCCTCTCGATGAGCGAGCCGCTGTTTGAGTAGGAAATGGGAGATCGGGACTCTACACCCAATCCCGTCGCCATCCATCAGGTCCATCCGACGTGCTCCCTGGAGGAGGAGACCGTACGAGCAGCCATTGAGCGGACCGTCGAAGGCGAAGGGGTTACGATCCGCGAATTGAACGTCGTGCTGACGGATCACACCACCGTCCACGACCTCAACCGCGAGTGGCTCGGGCACAACTACGAAACCGATGTCGTCTCTTTCGTCCTCGATGAAGCCGCGCCCGCGCAGCGCCTCGTAGACGGCGAGGTGTACGTGGACCTCGACACCGCCGCCGAACGTGCCGAAGAGTTCGGCGCCACATTCGAGCAGGAAGTGCTTCGCTACGTTATCCACGGCCTCCTGCACCTGATGGGCTACGACGATGCTACTGACACCGAGCGAGCCCGGATGCGCGCGCTGGAAGACCGATATTTAGGCGACGCGTGATTAGCGATTCGAGCGAGCCTTACCTCGCCAATCGACCCTCACCAATCACCCTCCCCCATGAAACTGGTCATCGTCGAGAGTCCGGCCAAGGCGAAGACGATCCAGCGCTATCTCGGCGCAGGCTATCGCGTGCGGGCCTCCCTCGGCCACGTCCGCGATCTGCCGCCCAAGGAGATGGGCGTCGATGTGGAGGAGAGCTTCCGGCCAAGCTACGAGACCCTCAGCCAGAAGAAAAAGACGCTCACCGACCTCCGCAAAGCCGCCGCACAGGCCGACGAAGTCCTCCTCGCCACCGACCCCGACCGGGAGGGTGAGATCATCGCCTGGCATCTGCAGGACGCACTCAAGCGGAAGAACAAAAGCATCGCGCGGGTCACGTTTCAGGAAGTCACGCCCGAAGCGATTCGGCAGGCCGTGCAGCACCCGCGCGCCGTCGATGACAAGCTCGTAGATGCGCAGCAGGCCCGCCGCGTGATGGACCGCCTCGTGGGCTACACGGTCTCGCCGTTCCTCTGGCGCGCCGCCCGGGCCGGTGGCGGTGAAGCGCCCGCCGGACTCTCGGCCGGACGCGTGCAAACGGCCGCCCTCCGTCTCGTCGTCGAGCGCGAGCGCGCCATCGCCGACTTCACACCGCAGGACTACTTCTCCCTCGACGCCACGTTCGAGACGCCGGACCGCGAGCCCTTTCAGGCGACGCTCCGCGAGGCCTTCGGCAAGCGCATCGGTGGACCGAATGAGAAGGGCGTCCAGCAGGTGCTCTCCACGCAGGACGAAGCCGACGGGCTGGCGAGCCTGCTTCGGCAGGCGATGTATCGCGTACGCTCGATCGAGACCAAGACCCTCCGAAAAAAGCCGCCGCCCCCGTTCACGACTTCGACGCTTCAGCAGGCCGCGAGCGTACAGCTCCGCCTGAGTCCGAAACAGACCATGCGCGTGGCGCAGCAACTCTACGAGGGCGTGGAACTGGCCGACGGCGAGAGCATCGGGCTCATCACGTACATGCGCACCGACTCGACGCGCCTCGCCGATGAGGCCATTGCCGCGCTCCGCGACCTGATCGCCCGTGACCTCGGCACCGAGTACCTGCCGCCGAAGCCACACGCGCACGGCAAGAAGGTCACGAACGCGCAAGAGGCGCACGAGGCCATCCGCCCGACCGCGTTCACGCGCACGCCGAAAACCCTCCGCAAGTATTTGACAACCGAGCAGTTCGCACTCTACCGGTTGATCTACTACCGGACGGTCGCCAGCCAGATGGCGGCGGCTGTCGTGGACCGGACGGTGTGTGATGTGGCCGACACGGAGGACCGCTTCGTCTTCCGCGCCATGGGCGAGGTTGTCCGCTTCCGCGGCTACCGGCAGCTCTACGAAGAGCCCGACGTGGACGAGAAAAAGAAGACCGCTGCGGATCGTCCGGCGCAGGCGCTCCCCCGCTCGCTCAAGCCGGGCCTCCCTGTGACGCTGGCCGAACTGGAGGCCAAGGCGCATCAGACCAAGCCGCCCCCGCGCTACACCGAGGCCTCGCTCGTCAAGGCGCTCGAAAGCCAAGGCATCGGGCGGCCGAGCACCTACAGCCAGACCCTGGCCACGGTCCAGCAGCGCGGCTACGTGGACCTCAAGGCGCGCAAGCTGCACGCCACCGACCTCGGCCTGCGCGTCTGCGATCTCCTCGTCCACCACTTTCCCACGCTCTTCGACCTCGGCTTCACCGCCGAGATGGAAACGCAACTCGACCAGATCGCCTCCGGTGGCCTCCGCTACCACGATGCCCTCGCTCCCTTCTACCGTGACCGATTGCTCGCGGCCGTCCGCACGGCGGAAGGGCAACTCCGAGGCCAGAAGACAGAGAGCGGAAGACAGCGGGGAAGCAACACGGGACGGGATAGCACCGGCCGAGCGTCCGATCACCCGACCCCTCGCTCACCCGATGACGCAGTCCCCCAGTGTCCAGACTGCGGGCGCCCGATGGCACTCCGCAACGGCCCGTCGGGCGCATTCTGGGGCTGCACGGGCTTCCCGGGCTGCCGGGGAACGCGCGTCCATCTGGACCCGAAAACTTCCGTCCGTTGCCCGTCATGCGGCGAGGGGCACCTGCTCCCCCGCCGCACGAAAAAGGGAGCGACGTTCTGGGGCTGCACGGCCTATCCGGGCTGTAAGTACGCGCAGTGGGCTGAACCGCTTGTCCAACCCTGCCCCTCCTGCGGCCATACGCACCTCAACCGACACACCCGACGCGACGGAGCACAAGAAACGCGCTGCCCTCGCTGCGAACACATAGTCGGCACAGTAGCCTGATGGAGCAAAGCGAAGAAAATCGAGCGCGCCCCTTGCTTCCTTGGCCTCAATCCGGTATTAAGGTCGTATGAAGGATTCCACGCGGGCTATGCTCCGAGCGAGCGAGCTGCGTGCCTTCTCCCTCGTTCTTTTCCAAGCAGTCAGGAGGGTATCTATGCAGACCCGGATCACCGCGCATCAGACCACCGCTACGGATCAGCTTCGCGCCTATGCCGAACAGTCCGTCTCGAAGCTGAACCGCTACTACGACGGCATCCACGATGTCCATGTGGTGCTGAAAGACGATCCATCCCCGACGGCGGACAAGCGCGCAGAGATCGCGCTCCATGTCTACCGGCAAACCCTCAACGCCAGCGACTCTGCGCCCACGCACGAGGCAGCCATCGACGGTTGCGTGCGTCAGCTTCGGCGCCAGGTGTCGCGCTACAAAGACCGGCTCCGCGATACACGAACCGGTGCCATCCCTCGACCGTGACCTCACGCACCTTCATGGGAAGCCCCCGGCTGCATCAGTAGCCGGGGGCTTACGCTTGGGTTCCCCTGTCGGGCGACGCATGCGTCGCCCCTACCACGTGGACGGGTAGACCTACCTCGAACTTGAATCAGGCCAGCTTGCGCAGCGGCTCGACGACGCCGAGCACGTGCTCGGCGGTGGACATGATGTAGAAGTGGATGCCGGGCACCCCGGCGCTCATCAACTCCTCAGCCTGCTGCTGCGCCCACGCTACCCCGATGGCGGCCACCTGCCCGTCCTTGGCCGCTTCGGCCTCGGCGGCGAGGGCCTCGGGAATCTCTGCGTGGAAGGTGCGCGGTAAGGACCGGAGGTGGTTTTTGCTCGTCAGGATCTTCAGCCCCGGCACGATGGGTACGGTGATGCCCACCTCGCGACAGCGCTCGACGAAGTCGAAGTAGTGCCGGTTGTCGAAGAACATCTGCGTCACCACGTAGTCGGCGCCTGCGTCCACCTTGCGCTTGAGGTTGAGCACATCCCACGTCATGTTGGGCGCCTCCTCGTGCTTCTCCGGGTAGCCGCCCACGCCAATGCAGAAGTCCGTCGGCGCGGCGTCAATGAGGTCCTCGAGGAAGTGGCCCCGGTTCATGTCGCCGACCTGCGCCACGAGGTCAGCCGCGTAGGCGTTGCGCGAGCGGTCGGCGCGTTCGGGCTTAACGTAGCCGAGGTCGTCCCCGCGCACGGCGAGCACGTTGCGAATGCCGAGGTAGTGCAACTCGATCAGCGCATCCTCCGTCTCCTCGCGCGTAAAGCCACGGCAGAGGATGTGCGGTACGGCATCGATACCGTAGCGGTACTGGATGGCCGCGCAGAGGCCGAGCGTACCGGGCCGCTTGCGCTTGGTGTGGCGCCGCACCGAGCCGTCGGGCATCTCCTCATAGTACGCCTCAGCCGCGTGGCTCGTCACATCGATGAACGGCGGCTCGTAGGGCATGAGTGACTCGACGATGCCGAGGATCTCTTCTACGGAACTGCCACGCCGGGGCGGAATGATCTCGTAGGAGATGAGGGGCCCGTCGGCCCGGTCGTAATGCTCGGTAACTTTCATGCGTCGTTGGCGTCGGCGTTCGGCTGTACTATCGGCGGGCGTTGCGGCAAGCTGAACGCTGATAGCCCAGAGCCACTCCCTAGTTCCTGCGCAACCAGAGGTCTTCTGCCAGTGGATCGGGCAGGTCGCCATCGGCCACGAGGTGGCGTTGCGAAAGCGAAGGACCGAGGTGCCGTCGGCGCAGGGCCGCCCCAATTTCACGAGCACTCACCGGCATGGCCACCGACCTGTTCGTCACACGCGGTACAACGGGAAGCGGGCGCTCAGGAAAGAGGGTTCGCCCCAACAGGACCGCCGACCAGATCGCCATGAAGATCGCAAGCGGGACAGCGATCAGGAAAAAGGCGCTAAACAGGGCGGCGACGGGCATCGGTCAGGGCGCCCGGCCCAGCAAGGGGTCGGGACGATCAGGGCGCCGGCTCGGTGGGCGCGTTGGGGAAGAGCAAGGTATCGGGCGCTACGATCAGCGGCTGTGCCTCCTGCAGCGGAGCGATCTGCTCTTGCCGTTCCAGAAGCGCGCGCTCCTCGGCGTCCAGAATGTCGACCGGCACGGCCGATTGCTCGTCAAAGGTGTCGCGGAAGCCGGTATCGAGGTAGGTGAAGATCAGGAAAATGGCGAGGAACACCACGCCCCCCACGAAGGAGAGCAGGTTGGTCCCGCCGTCATTCTTGAGCCCCATGAAGAAGGCGGCGACGAGCGTCGCCTTGGCCCCGGCGATGGCAAGCGCGACGGGTACACTCAGCCCGCCGAGCGGAAGGATGTCGGCGCGCTCAGCAAAGGCCAGGCCTACCGTCAGAACGGTGAGGACAACGAGGCCGCCGAAGGTGCGGAGCAGCACATCCCGTTCGAGGATGTGGTGCCCACCACCGTGGCCATGCGCGTCGTCGTGCAGGTGCGTGTCGCTCATAGGGTTTCAAGGCTGCGTGGTTCAAGGGTGAAGGGTGGCTCGCGTGAACCCTGAACCTTCAACCTCGAATCGTCAACTCAAATCAGATACATCAGGGGGAAGAGGAAAATCCAGATGATGTCCACCACGTGCCAGTACAAGCCGACGTTCTCGACCGGGGTGTAGTAGACGCTGGAATACTTGCCGCGCCGGGACTGCCAGGCAAGGATGCTGATGGCGATCATCCCGATGAGCACGTGCAGGCCGTGGATGCCCGTCATCACGTAGTAGATCGAGAAGAAGATGCCCGCACGCGGGTTCGAGAAGATGGCCCCCTCCCGCCCGTGATCGTCGTGGGCTTCCTCCCCCGCGTGGTCGTCGGCCGCCTCGTGCCCTGCCTCAGCGATCTCCTCTTCGATCAGGCCCTGGTCGAGCGCGCCCACCGCCTCGCCTTCGGCTCCAATGCCGCCTTCGAGGAGGTCTTCTCCGGCGCCGACTCCGCCGTCCGGGTCGCCCACGAGTTCGGCCCCCTCGGCGTCGGGGTTCACGCTGTCGAGCCCGGCTGGGGTGAGCACCGGCACCTCCTCGCCCGAGACGGTGATCGTGCCCGCGTCGTAGACGAAGTGCTCGCCGGGGAAGATGCCCAGGTCGAACTTGTGCGTGTACTCGAAATACTTAACCACCATGAACGTCCCGGCCAGCGCGACCGTCGCGATCAGGTTCCAGAAGAGCACCTTCTGGTTGTCCGTCTGCGCCCCGCGAATGGCCCACGCCACCGTCAGCGACGAGGCCAGGAGCACGAGCGTATTGACCGCCCCCATGAACGTGTCGAGTTGCAGACTCGCCTCGGCGTACAACTCGGGGTACCACGCGCGGAAGATGGCGTAGGCCACGAACATCCCGCCGAAGAGCAGGATCTCCGTGACGAGGAAGAGCCACATGCCCAGCTTCGACGACTCGAACTGCTGCTCGGCCGAGACGAAGTGGTGCTGCAAGTGCGCCGGATGCAACTCGCCGTCGTAGCCGACGAGCATCAAGTCATCGTGCCCGTTGTGGCCGTCATGCCCGTGGTCGTCGTGGACGTGCGCCTCAGCGACGGCGGGAGTGGAATGGTCTGCCATGTTTTTTCAGATGGTAGGGCCATGGCACGCCATGGCCCTACAGGGCTACAAGCTGTCTGGTTGTGCGGTGCCGTCGTCTACAGAAGAGGATTCCTGCGGCGCCCCCACCTCAACCTCGGGCACCCGGGCATTCTGTCCATCCCCCGAAGCACCGTCGCCGCCGTAGAGGGCGTAGTAGTCGTACGGGCCGTGCGTGACGAGCGGGGTACGCTTGAAGTTGTGATGGTCCGGCGGCGTGGTGGCGTGCGTCCATTCCAGCGTGGCGGCGCCCCACGGGTTGCCCGGCGCCAGCTTGCCGCGCCGCAGCGAGACGAGACCGTTGACGAGCACCACCAGCAGGCCGGCCGCGAGGACCCACGAGCCGATGGTCGAGAACTGGTGGAGGGGCTCCAGCCACGGCATGTCCGGATAGTCGTAGTAGCGGCGCGGCATGCCCTGGCTGCCCATGATGAACTGGATGAAGAACGTCATGTTGAAACCGACGAACACCAGCACGGCCGAGACCTGGCCCAGACGCTCGTTGTAGAGGCGGCCCGTGAACTTCGGCCACCAGTAGTGCAGCGCGCCGAGCATGGCGATCACCGTGCCACCCATCATCACGTAGTGGAAGTGGGCAACGATGAAGTAGGTGTCGTGCAGGTGGATGTCCACCGCGAGCGCGCCCACCATGATGCCCGTCACGCCGCCGATGGTGAACAGGAAGAGGAATGAGAGCGCGTAGAGCATCGGCGTCTTGAGCCATACCGAGCCCTGGTACATCGTCGCCACCCAGTTGAAGATCTTGATGCCTGACGGGATGCCGATCAGGAAGGTGATCATCGAGAAGACCACCGACGAGAGCGGGCTCTGCCCCGACGTGAACATGTGATGGCCCCACACCAGGAAACCGAGCAGCGCAATCGCCACCGACGAAAGAGCGACGGCGCGGTAGCCGTAGACCTTCTGGCGGCTGAACGTGCCCATCAGCTCCGAGATCACGCCGAAGGCGGGCAGGATCATGATGTAGACGGCCGGGTGCGAGTAGAACC